>JBCCWF010000346.1:0-7326 GCA_039194035.1 Cyanobacteria bacterium P01_E01_bin.6
GGATTGGGGAACAGAATTGTTCGCATTGGTGCGTTCTATTGTTAATACGGCACAGCGTCAGGGTATTTCTGCCTTTGATGCCATTTCCCGCGCTCTTACCTTACAACAGCACGATTGGCTACTGGGTTGAGCAATTACTAAAAAAGATACCCAATAGAGGGGTGGCGAGCATAGCCCGCCGCCCCTCTATTGGTACGTTATTTTCTAGCAAGTCCCTAAGTACACAGAAGTCTTTGAGGAACTCAAGCTCCATTATGCATATCCTCACTCAATCTGTAAGGAACGTACCTAAAAATACAGAAGATTGCTTTACTCAGGACATTATCAGGATTTTCCAAGAAGCATTCCATAGTCTGTAGATGTGACTGTTAAACCGAATGGATAAACCCAATAGAGGAATGAGCATGAAACGAATCATTGTCAGCATTATGAGTTCTGCAGCGATCGCCCTTACTGGATTTGGTGGATTGGCGATCGCAACAACATCGGTTCAGGCAACCCCTGACACAAAGAATGTCACCCTTTCATCAGGCAACTTTGTTACGGTTGACGCGGGACATCCCACAACCGGGACCGCTACTATCGTGAATGAAAATGGGCAGAAATATGTGGAGTTGAGCGGCTCATTTAGCACCGCGTCAGGGCCAGCTGTTTACATTGTTCTGCATCGCAACAGTTCCGTTGCGAGGAATATTAACCAACAGGACTATGTGACGCTTGCCCCACTCCAAAACACCAGCGGAGCCCAGCGTTATCGGATTCCTGACAACGTTGATCTCAATGCCTACAACTCAGTTGCTATCTGGTGTGAACGGTTTAATATCACATTCGGATATGCCGCAATTTAAGGCGTGTCACAGTTCCTGTCAGGGCTTGTAACGTTAGCCGGGAAGAATCCCGCCTTAAAATACCAGTCACTGTCAGTACATTAAGCATCAGTGCATCAATGAGAATAAGGAGGTAGCCACAATTAATATAAAACCCATAAACCTTTAGCAGCACGCGCAGCAAGTTGCTAAAGGTTTAGAAACTGTTTTTGAATTGTGCCGATGATGCACTCATTGGTGGGGAAGATGATGATGCTAAGTACCTGGACATAATTAAAACCAAAACCCCAAATCCTGTGCCGCCCGCTGCGCGGGCGGCACAGGATTTGTAAGGATACGTTTAATGTTGGCCATCTACTGATCAGTGATGGGAAGGGTAAGGATCAGGGTAAGGATCAACGACTTGGAATCTAGGTCGAATCGTTGATGCTGAATTCAACAGGGTCTTAAGCGATCGCCAAAATCTCGGTTGCTTTTTCCAGCACTTCGTCAGGATCAAAGGGTTTGGTCATGTACAAGTTGGCACCCGCCTCATGCCCTTGTTGCTGGTCAAACTCTTGCCCTTTCGCTGTCAACATGATGATGTAAGTGTTTTGAGTCGCAATATCACGTTTAACGGCTTGACAAACCTCAAACCCTGTCATTTTAGGCATCATTACATCTAGAAAGACTAAGTCAGGTTTTTCGATTTGAATCAGTTCTAGAGCTTCTGCACCATTTGAAGCCGTTAGTAGTTCAACTCCCTCGTCTTCTAAGTCTTCCAGAGTTTGTTCTAGTAGCACTCGGATATGGACTTCATCATCGACAATGAGAATAGTTTTATTCATGGAACGACTCCTAACCGTCATAACGTAGGTAAATAAAAGGTACAAAAAATATTGATCAATTAAGCTGATGTTCTAGCAGTGGAAATCGTAATTAGTGACGCGGGGTTGGGTTGGAAGATTGAAACTCCTGAGTTTGCATCTGAGGAACGAGTTGATGATCCATCATGATGATGAAGATATTTTCTAGGCCGTTATCAAACCGCAATGTTTTGACTAATTCGTGTTCAGTTGAAATGGCCGAATCGACAATAATCATATCGGGTTTGAGGGAGAGGGCTTTTTCGATACTGTCATGGCCTGTGCTTGCTTCAATAACCTGATATCCTTTCGAGACCAGGACATCCATTAAGGTTTTGGTGGTAGACGTATCCATATCCACGACTAACACCTTTCGATTAGACGCGCCCTGAGTCAAAAGAGTTTTGATATCGTGAAGTAGGGTATCTGTATCTATCGGTTTACTGAGATATCGATCAACGCCCAGTCGATAACCCCGCTCTTGATCTTGAATAATTGAGAGAACAATCGTGGGAATGTTCATGGTGGCAGGGTTGCTTTTGAGAACAGCCGCCAAATCAAACCCGTTGATGTTAGGCATCATGACATCCATGACAATTAAGTCTGGGGGTGTAGCCTTGATTTTCCTCAGAGCATCCATGCCGTCTTTTGCTTCTTGAACTTGATAGCCTGTCGCTTCTAACTCTTGACGCAACAATGTGCGAATGTGAGGCTCATCATCAACAACCAAAATCGTTTTTTGAGTTTTCCTTTCGGGAGCAATGGTTCGATCGACGTTGTCTTTGAGTTGCTCTACTACGGTTTGGAGACTCACTTTGGCGATTCCTGATTCCACCGGAATGTTGAGGGGTAGGGTAAAGGAGAAGGTACTGCCCTCACCCAGGGTGCTTTCAGCCCAGATGCGTCCGCCATGGTGCTCGATGATTTGTTTACAGATGGGCAAGCCAAGCCCTGTTCCTTTTGGCTTATCTGTCATCACCTCGCCTATCTGCTTGAATTTTTCAAATACTTTTTCCAGATCATCGGAGGCAAGGCCAATGCCAGTATCAATAATGCTGATACTGACTTCATTGTTTTGACAGAAGACACGGCAGGTCACTGAACCACTGTCGGTAAACTTGATAGCATTAGAGAATAGGTTAATAAGAACCTGTATCAGGCGATCGCGATCGCCCACAACTTCCGGTAAATCAGATTCGATGTCGCGAATAATGTCCAGTCCGCTTGTTTGGAGGAGCACAGAGATAGCGGCGATCGCCCGTTCAATAATCTCTGCAATCGCAATGGGCTGCATATTCCACTCAATTTTGCCCGCTTCAATTTTGGCGATGTCCAGTACATCATTAATCAGGGAGGTAAGACGTTCGCCCTCAGATACAATAATGTTTAGATTTTCGCGAACCTGACGCGCTGCCCGTTCGGTCTTTTTCGTATCAATATTCACCGCGGGTAAGACAGTCTCTTCCAATTTTTTCTGAATCAACTTGGCAAAGCCTAAGACCGAGGTCAGTGGTGTCCGAAGCTCATGGGAAACCGTAGAAATAAAATCAGTTTTCATTCGATCCACTTCTTTTTCGGCAGTGATATCACGAATTAGAACAACGGAGCCTACCGATTGAATCGCTTTCCCTTCGGTTTCCGACTCTACTGCTGAGGTGATCGCTGTTACCAGTGCCTGACCTACCCGATCGCTTGTTAGTTCTAGCTCTTTGCTCTGGCTGATCGTTGGGTCAGTCTGATTTTTTGTAATCAGCTCGGTAATGCGCTGATCAAAGATCGTGTGTGCGGGTTGATGATTAAGCTGGGTATCATTGAGGCTAAACATGCCCCTCAGGGCAGGATTGGCGCGCGTAATACATCCTTGGGAGTCAGTGACCAGCAGGCCATCGCCTAAATTATCGATAATGGCATTGAGTTCTTGGGTTTGCTCTTCTAGCTCTTGTTGAGCTTCTTTCAAAGAACGGGTATAAGTACTGACCCACTCAATTAATTGGTTCAGGGCAATGGACAAGGTGCCGATTTCGTCATTGCTTGTTACTGTTGCTCGCAAATCAAAATTTCCCTCTCGCGTTACCCGAAGTGCAGTTTCTTCAACAGCTTTGAGAGGACGATTGATCGCACGGCTGATGAGTAAGGCCAAGAAGCTAGCAATAATGAGCGACAATACAATGCTGATAGTGATTACCTGGGTGCGTAGCTGTGCAGCGGTTTGAATGACGTCTGCTGCTGCTGCTAATTCTTCTTCTTCAATGGTTTCAGCGAACTTAGATAATTGCTCTGCAAATTCTTCTATTTTGATCGCATTGGGGCGGCGGTTTAAATCAATGAATCTTTGTTTTACTTCAATCAGTGTTTTATCTTGCAATTCCGTCAGGTTGAGCTCACTGATGATCTGATCAACATCCTTAAAATAGTTACTTACTATACCGTCATAGTTCTCAATCAGGTTTTCTAAAAATTCAATTTCGTCTGCTTCTTCAATCCCTTCCTCAATATCCTCTTCATACTCAGCCAAAAGTTCAGCCCACTCCTCCTCAAATTCCTCGGTACTGTTTCGATAGAGCTCGTAGATTGATTGGAATCTTTCAGGGTTGTCTAACCAGGTGATCAGTTCGCGTTCTTCGGCAATTACTTGAGTAAGCGATTGTCTCAAATCTTTGATGTCAAGGATTTCGTCGATTGCATCAGCTTGAAGATTCTGGGCTTGCTGCTGGTAGCTATTGCCAACGGCAATGCCAATAATGGTGCCACCCATGGCGATTCCTAATGCCGCAGCGTAACCGAGGCTAATTTTAGGGCCAACCTTGAGGCGGTTGAACCAACCCGTAGTACGAGTAGATGGCGTGGAATGGTGAAATAATTTTGGTGTGGCTGATGGCTGGGCGCTCATGGCAGTTTGAAAGCAGTAACGATAGAACAACAGAATTGAAGCTTGGTACACCTCTGACTCTTGGAGATAGCCGTTAGGGTTAATGGCTAGAAGTGCATCGCAAACTCGTCAGAGAACACTCAAACGCCTTAGTTTGAGACCAGTCGCACAAACGTCTTAGTTTGAGGCCAGTCGCATCACCTCGTTTTTCATATCGAGGTAACAGACCTAGAGCTGCATTGGAACCGTAGACTAAACCCAACCTAGACAAGGTTTAATTCATTCTTGTGTGTGGCAATACTCTCTTATCAAGGTTCCCAGCTAGAGACAGATCCTCGCGATCGCTTTGTCGGATTGGGATTTCAATGACAAATGTGCTTCCCTGACCCGGTTCGGCCTCACAGCGCAGAGATCCACCGTGACGTTCAACAATAATCTGATAGCTAATGGAAAGCCCTAATCCCGTTCCTTTACCCACATCCTTTGTGGTGAAGAAGGGATCAAATAGCTTGTTCTGGATACCAGGAGGAATACCAGGGCCGTTGTCGGCAATGCGAATTTGGATGCGATTTGAGTTAACTCTCTGAGTCCAGATAGTGATTTTTGGAGAGGAATTTTGTTCCTGGACTGTCGATTCTTCCAGCGCATCAATTCCGTTGGATAGAAGATTCATGAAGACTTGATTGAGTTGACTGGGGTAGCATTCAACTAAAGGTAGGTCACTATAGGATTTGATGACTTGAATGTTAGGGAGGACAATAGACTTGAGCCGACTGCGCAATAGCAGCAAAGTGCTGTCAATACCTTCGTGGATATTCACTTGTTTAAATTCGGCCTGATCAAGGCGAGAGAAATTTTTCAGAGACAGGACAATTTCGTGGATGCGTTCAGTACCAATCGCCATACTTTTGAGAACGTCGGGCAAGTCTTCAAGCAGAAACGGAAGGTCGATTTGGTCGATGGCTGTTTGCAAGTCTTGGGACGGAGAAGGGTATTCCGCCTGATAACGCTGGAGGAGATCGATTAAGTCCTGGGTATAGTACTTCACATGGTTGAGGTTGCCGTAGATGAAGTTGACGGGGTTGTTGATTTCGTGTGCGACACCGGCCACCATTTGACCAATGCTCGACATCTTTGCGCTTTGCACCAGTTGGAGTTGGGTCTGTTGCAGGGTTTCTAATGCTATTTTTAGCTGTTGGGCTTTTTCTTCGGCGAGTTGAGCTGTTGTGCGACTTTGCTCATACAGCTCGGCTTGGTCTAAGGCGATCGCCAGTTGATTGGTAACCGCTTGTAACAGGGCCACCTCACTGTCGCTCCAGAGTCTTGGTTCATAGCTCGTACCACAGCAAATGGCCCCAGTCTGACCCGAACGAGTTTGAATCGGAATCGCCAAGAAAGCTGCAAAATCGTGGGATTGTAAAAACTGCTGGACAACCTTATCGTTCAACGTGGTTACGTCGTTAATGCGGCTCAACGTCTGCTGTCTAACCCACTGGGCCAAATTGCCAATGGTTTTTGGGTAGTAGGTGCCTACCAAGGGAGAAAGGTCGACCCGTTTGATTTCTGTAACGATATCGACACCCCCAATGGATTGGGAGAGGGGGCAACAGCCATGGGATGTATTGGCCAATTTTTGCAGCCTAACGTCAGTGCGATACCAGAGGAAGCAGCACCGATCCAGATTCAATGTGTTGTAGATTTCGTTAACCGCTGTAGACAGAATGGCATTGAATTCCAACGATTCTCGAATCTGACTAGACAGTCGAAAAATCAAATCATTCTGACGACTCTCTTTGAGTTGCCGTTCATGTAATAACGCATTGATCGCCCCCGCTGCCTGGCAAGCCAATGTGGTGAGCAGTTTCAGGTCTTCTGCATTATAGGGCTGACTCTGAAGTCGGCTAAGGGCGATCGCCCCAATCGTTGCTTCTTTATTCTTCAAGGGGACGCAGACTAATGAATTAATCCGCTCTTCACCGATATAGTGACGAGAACCTGGCAACACATCATTAATAATTTCACCCTGCCCCGATTGAATGATACGGCCAATGATTCCGTCTCCAGGAACAATGACTTGATTAAATAATTCATCCTGACCAACGGTCGTAATAGGCTCGAATATATTGCTGTGATCTTTCGACAAAAATAACGCGCCATTGCGAGATTTCAACAGCTGCTGCGCTTCTTCCAAAACTAACGCAGTTGTTTCTCGAACATCAATGCTGGCACCAATTTTTTCGGAGAGATTAAAGAGTAATGAAATCTCCTTATATTTGCTGAGCAGTTCTTTTGCCAGAGATCGTTTTTCTTTTTCTTGTTTGATGAGTTTAGCCAGTAATGCAGCGATCGCACCAGCATTTTCATTCCCGTGAACCCAGCCCCAAATTTGTCCGTCGAATGTGATCGGATAACGATGGATGCTTTTCTCAGCACTACCCGTGAGTATTAAATGACCCTCAGCAGTTTGAATACTGGCGTCAGGATCAATAGCGTCTACAACATCTTGGATTAAAGATAGCTCTTTTTTCAGAACTAACTTCTTGAGATCGATACTCGTCATTAGATTGCACTGTATGCATAACTGGGCTGCTAACTCAGGGTCTGCTTGCTAGAAAATCGGATAAATCGTTCTAACCAGAAAGGTACTGAACTATTGAAATCTGGACTATTGAACTGCTTATAAGATTCCCGTTGTGCCTTTGTCTCTAACCGGGTTATATAAAATGAGTTTGAAGATGGGATAGGCAGATAAGTCGCTAGCCATCATGAAACGTAACCTTCCCAA
>JBCCWF010000347.1:0-7310 GCA_039194035.1 Cyanobacteria bacterium P01_E01_bin.6
ACGGGGTCATATTATGATGTGACGTTTAAGAATATACAGAGGGGGAACCGTATTCTCTGTAAGATTTTCATTCAATAATTTCTGGAAATTGAGGCTCAGAGCTGAATGGATTCTATCGTACTCAGGTCGATTTTGAAGACCATTGTTTTGTCACATCTAAAGGCAATTTTATAGCGTCTGATTATCCATATATTAAAGTCTGGTGCATATCATAGCTCAATCTGGTAGATGAGACTAAATACAGATAGAAATTAGACACTTGATTGATGGTTTTAAGTCTAAACTAAAGCGTTTAAAGCGTTCTCGTTAGATACCTTCACTGCGACAAATCGTCAGTAACTGGCACAGTGATAAGTAGACGCTTTCTATGACCAGTGCTAACGTGATGCTTGTGAGTTGAGGATGGCTGAGACACTTAGATTGAGTTGTGTGCCAGGGTGCTCTTCAGTCCGATCAGTCAGGTAAATAAAAAGGCCACGAAAGGAACTCACCGAGTTGTGTCGGCGGCTGAAACAGGTTCACTGTTCTGGCCAATGCTAAGTAGCTTGGCGTTATTAGCCTAAAAACTCAAAAACCTGGGGAGCGCCCCGGAGGGGCACTCCTCAGGTTTTTAAAGTGAGTTTATTCATGTCTATCTACTTAGTTTTGTTTTTATCAATTACGTCATTACCGATGTCTAGGGGATGATTTTTATGATGCTCCAATTTACCGTGCCCTCATTGAATAAGAGGGGTTTTGTGAAACGTGTTTGTGCATGTGCAGCTGGATTTGTGGCGATCGCCACCCCTCTCCTCGGTTCTCCAGCGCTGGCAGACCCCTTTCGCACTAATAATGCCCGTAGTTTTGACGGTTCCTTAGAATCCGCTTTTACGGCAATGTTTGTGGATGGTAACTACGTCGAATCACAGGCATTACTTGAATCGGCCAGCACGAGTGATCCCATGACTCATGCGATGCAGGCTGCGTTCGCCTACTTAGAAGAAGATTGGGAGGCGCTTGGCCCAGAAGCTGAGCAGACTCTTTCGTCAGCGCAACAAATGATGGCTAGCGATCCCCTCCGTGGCAACCTTTACACGGCGGTAGGTCATTTTATGGAAGGAGCTTATACTCTCTCGACGCAGAGCACGGTGCAGGCAACGCCAATTGTGCTGAATAAGCTGAGGCTTGTGTTTGATCACTTACGCCAAGCCGAGGAAATTGATGCGCAAGATCCTGAGCTAAACCTGATTAAGGGTTACATGGATTTGATGCTGGCTGTGAATCTACCGTTTTCCAGCCCTGAGCAAGCAATTGAGCGATTGCAAACCTATGGTGGCCCATCCTATCTTGTGCAACGAGGTTTGGCGATCGCCTACCGAGACTTGGAAAATTATCCAGCAGCTCTGGCAGCTGTTGATCAGGCGATCGCGGAAACTCCCAACAACCCAGATTTGTTCTACTTGAATGCACAAATTTTGAGATTGAATGGAAACCTAGGACGAAGCGTTCGAGAGTTTGACCAGACCCTCAACAATGTCAGCAATTATCCAGAGCCATTAGCCGTTCAGATTGCATATGAACGGTGTCGAACGCTGAATGAATTGCGAGAGCGTAATGAAGAAGGCCGTCGAGTCGGAAATTGCCGCACATGGGCTGATCAATTTGTTGCTAACGCGTTTCAGAATGAAGGCGTGTCATCGACCGATGAAGCAGGTGCTGTACTTGACAACGCAGCAGATGCAGATAGCTAGTGCACCGTGCATATTCATCTAAAACGGACATCAATAAACGACGTCAATACGTACCTGGACGTCATTAAAACCAAAACCCCAAATCCTGTGCCGCCCGCAGCGCGGGCGGCACAGGATTTAGAAGAATACGTTTAATGATGGCCATCTACTTAACAAAAGAGAAGGGGGAAACTTAGAAGCCTTGGCTTTTAAGTTTCCCCCTTCTCTTTTGTTGAGAATTATTCTGAAGAACTACCAGCAGGCTGAAAGTTGGAAGAAACGCTAGGTAATCGATAATCAGCAGCAATGCATGTATTGAGTAAGTCGGCTGCCGATAGATCGGTTGCTGAGTCTAGACCAACCACGCAGTCTGAATACTCGTCAGGAAGAAGGCTCCGGGTGCAATTATCCATTACATCGAGAGGGATGGCTGCATCTACGCCGCCTTCAATGCGGACAACACATGAAGCCATGTCTTTGGGGCGTCGGACCTGAATGCAGGAATCAAGGGCATCCGTTGCAGAAATGTCTGTTCCACCGGAGATTCTGTCTACACAGGTGGAAATGTCTCTTGGTTCTAAGGCTGATGCGCAGGCACTAGAAGCATCTTCAATGGTGATGCCATCTCCGAGGAGGCTACGGGTGCAGGCTTCATATGCATTTTTCTGTAAGGCACTGGCGGATGCCAGAACAGGCATGAGTCCAACAAATAGTCCTGAAACAACGGCTGTTGTGGACAATCGATGAATGACTGAATATATGCTGTGCCCATGAACACCGGTGTTGCTCATAATCGAATGCTCCGTAAAACGGCAGTGATTGGTCAGATACTCTATCCTACTCAAGCAGCCGCCAATCAGCATAGGTACCTGAGAAAATTCAACCTTTATTCGGTTAAATACACGTTGGCGAAGTTTGCAGAGGACCCGAGGTTTAGGGCGCGCGTTACATGCCTCAAACCTTGGTTCCTGCGCTGCAATTTGAGAAGAACGCCTAAGCTACCGTGGCTTGCACTTTCCCGAACGAATCAAGCCAACGCGTTTGGCGATCGCCTCTCCTTCGGACGAAAAGGGTCCCCATTGTTGTGGTAATTCGGTAGCCGAATCCGTTCCTGAATTTGTTGAAGAAGGGGCCTGCTGAGCGATTTCAGCAGACGATAGAATGTCGCACTGCCCCGTCTCTCGTTGAAGGATATACCAGTGAGAATCAGACGATGTCATCATGCTCCTTTCAACACAACCTCGGTAATGATCGGAGGATAACTCGATTCACACGAGCCATGTTAGACATATTCTCCAGATGCTGGAGCCAATGGATTGGCCGACTCGTGAGTTGCACCATTTTGCGGCACCCCAGGCTGCCGAGAACCATTGACAAGCATCGATAGGTTTGGATCCTGAATCGTTTCTTTATAGCTGTTGATGAGGGTAATGGCGCGATTAACGGTTTCTGGCAGAATCACAACAAGTGAGCCTTCAGGAGCTTCCTTCAGAGCCGCACGGATCGCTTCGGTTTCGTTCAAGATGGTGGTGTGACGAATGGCAGAATTGATCTGCTGAATGCCATTGATAATGAGTTCCGCCGCGTTGCCTCGTGGGCGGCCTCGAGTATCATCGTCTTCTTTAACCAGAATCCGATTGAAAATTTTAGCTGAGAGTTGTCCTAGCGTGACAAAGTCTTCGTCACGGCGATCGCCCGGCCCACCAATAACCCCAATCGACTCACCTGGCCAATTATTCACAAAACTCCCTAGTGCCTCATAGCTGGCAGGATTATGAGCATAGTCAATCAGCACATGGAAGCGCTCTAAATCGATTAAGTTCATCCGTCCCGGCGTTTGATTCACAGAGGCTTCAAAGGATAGAAGCCCATGTCGAATCGCGTCAACATCCATACCTTGGAGATAAGCCGTCATGCTGGCTGCGAGAGCATTGGCAATCTGGAACGGTGCGCGTCCCTTCATCGTCAGAGGAATGTTCTCTGCCCGCTCAATGCGAATCGTCCAATCGCCTTTTAGGAGAGAGATAAAGCCATTTTCATAAACAGCGGCGACGCCACCTTCCTGGGTGTGCGATCGCACGACCGGATTATTCACATCCATAGAGAAATAGGCGATGTTTGACTTCACCCGTTGAGCCATTGCGGAAACAAGAGGATCATCCGCATTTAAAACTGCGTATCCATCGGGACGAACAGCCTCAACCACCACACTCTTCAAATGTGCGAGGGCTTCAACTGTTTCGATGTCTCCAATACCTAAATGGTCTGCAGCAACATTGAGAACAACCCCAATGTCACAGTAATCAAACCCCAACCCGGATCGAAGAATTCCGCCCCGCGCGGTTTCTAACACGGCTATTTCAGTAGTCGGGTCTTGGAGGATGACCTGAGCACTCTGAGGACCAGTGGTATCACCTTGCTCAACCAGATAATCTCCAAGGTAGATGCCGTCAGTGGTTGTATACCCTACCGTTTTTTGAGTGTATTTGAAGAGATGAGCCGTTAACCGAGTGGTGGTGGTTTTACCATTCGTTCCCGTAATTGAAATAATGGGTATCCGAGATGGCTGTCCAGGCGGAAAGAGCATGTTGATAATCGGCTCAGCCACATTTCGAGGAATGCCTTGGCTGGGGCAGAGGTGCATCCGTAGTCCGGGAGCCGCATTCACTTCCACAATGACCCCGTCAACGGCTTGCAGAGGTTGGGAAATATCTTCCGTAACGATATCAATACCTGCAATGTCTAATCCAATAATGCGAGACACGCGCTCAGCGATCCAAAGATTGATGGGATGGATATCGTCTGTGCGGTCAATGGCACTCCCCCCCGTGCTCAGGTTCGCAGTCGCTTTGAGATAGCACACCGCACCCTCGTCAGGAATGGACTCAAGGGTATATCCCTGTCGATCGAGCAACTCCCAGGATGTGCGATCAACTTGAATACGAGTGAGCACGTTGTCATGCCCTTCACCGCGTCGGGGATCGCGATTCGTTTCTTCAATCAGTTCTGAGACAGTTGATTTTCCATCACCAATAACGTGGGCAGGAATGCGTTCAGCAACGGCAATAACCTTGTGGTTGACCACCAAGACTCGATGATCGCGCCCTTGATAAAATCGCTCAACAATGACGCCCCGCGACACAGCTTTTGCCGCATCATATGCCGCTGCCGCCTGCTCCCAGTTTTCAATATTAATCGTAATACCGCGTCCGTGATTGCCATCCATAGGCTTGATGACAATAGGATATCCACCAACGTCATCAATCGCTTGCTGGAGTTCATCAAAGAAATGAATGACGTCACCTTTTGGAACAGGCACACCCGCATCTCGAAGGATTCGTTTCGTGTTTTCCTTATCACAGGCTAGTTCCACCCCCAAAATGCCAGTCTGGCTACTGAGGGTTGCCTGCACACGCTTCTGGAAAATTCCATAGCCAAATTGAATCATGGCGCGGGCCTCCAATTCTGCCCACGGAATGCCTTGATTGACCGCTTCTTGAACAATGGCTTCGGTACTGGGCCCCAATGCGTTTTGCTCACGCATTTCAATGAGGTCACGGATATCTTGCTCAAGTTCTTCTGCAGAATAATGGCCTGTAGCCACGATACTCTCACAAAGACGATAAGCAGCACGCGCCGCATAGCGACCGGCTTGCTCATACTGATACTGAAAGACGACCTGATAAATGCCAGGAGTTGCTGTTTCTCGGGTGCGCCCAAATCCAACGGGCATGCCTGCCAATGTCTGTAGCTCTAAGGCAACATGTTCCATGATGTGACCCATCATGGTTCCTTCTTGAACTCGTTGTAGAAATCCTCCACGGCATCCAGGAGAACAAAAGTGTTCGACCAAACTGGGGAGTGCCTCTATGATGCCTTCGTAAAAACCTGGAATTTCGCTGGATGGTTTTTCCGCTAGTGTTTCAAGGTCGAGTCTGACAACGATGAGCTTATGGTAGCGAATGCTCCAGTAGTTTGGCCCACGCAGCGTCTGAGTTTTGAGGATTTGCATAGCAGTGTCAGGTCGTTGGGCAATAGAGTGGAATGCACTTTAACTAGATAGTCTCAAGCCTGAACAGTCTTTCGAACTGTTCGTCGCGAACATTTTGGGCGCGATGAAATTGGATCTCGCCAACCCTCAGCCTCTTAACTGTTGAGCGAATGGGTTAGTGCCTTTGGGGCATGGTCGTGCGCTCACTGAAGTTGTAGCGATCGCCATGTTTTAGGATATGGATTCTCAAATTATGGATGCTTAAGGGAGCATTTAACTCCGCATCAGGATACGTTGATCGAGTGAGTTCTCCTGGATCAACGACAGTGACCGTGCCTTTTCCAATGACCTGAAATACATCAGGGCCTTCGAATAGGGCGCAGGTGTCTTCATCAATACCGATCCCTAGCTTGTCAGGATAAGCGGCGATCGCACTCATCAGTCGAGCCATCCGATTGCGATTGTGAAAATGTTGATCCACCAGAATTTCTGGAATGATATTAAGCCCATCCGCTAAATCAACGAGGGAACGATTTGGAGATTCGCCACTGCCCCCTCCGGCAATCATGTGTTCTCCCATCACAGCGGCACCAGCACTGGTGCCTGCCAAGGCAATTTCACCGAGCTGAGCCCGCATTCGAACCTTGCCCATGATGGACGTATCGGCCATCAGCCCACTCAACCGAAGTTGGTCTCCTCCTGTCATAAACACCCCGGTGCAGGTGTCTAGAAAATCGTGCCAATGGGATACATTCTCTTGATTGCGTTCTCGAATATCGATCACTTCGATTCTTTTAGCGCCCATCTGGTTAAAGATTGTGCAATAGCGCTCGCCAATAATGACGGGTTCTCGTGACGCACAAGGGATAATCGCAATCTGGGCATTTTCAGCGCCGGAGCGCTGAAAAAATGTCTGTAAAATTAATCGTTCGTGGACTTTATCTTCAGCACCGCCAATCACTAAAATGACTGACTTTTGAGTTTTGGGCATGCTGTCCTGCTTAGGTTGGACGTCCAATTTCAGCATGGAATCGCTCCTGGGAATGAACCGAGTCAATTGCTCCAG
This sequence comes from Cyanobacteria bacterium P01_E01_bin.6, assembly GCA_039194035.1. GTDB lineage: Bacteria > Cyanobacteriota > Cyanobacteriia > CAKZMO01 > CAKZMO01 > JBCCWF01. The sequence goes on from JBCCWF010000347.1 coordinate 6,767, forward strand.
AACCTGACCGATACCAGCACGACGCCTTGTCAGACTTTTTTCCAAGTGCGGTAATCCTCTCCCATCATTTGCTGTCAAGTCAACCCTTATTGTAGGGTAGCGTGACTCCAAAACTAGGGTCTCAGAAGGATACTGTATCAAGCTTAAGGCGGGGATCTGGTAAATATGGCTGTTCGCGATACGTACCGTTTGGCTCCCTTTGCTAACAGGGCACTTCAAACACTGAGTCGTCACGTTCAAGGGTTAAGTAGATGGTCATCATTAAACGTTCCCTTCCAAATCCTGTGCCGCCCGCGCAGTGGGCGGCACAGGATTTAGGGTTTTGATTTTATGACGTCCAGATACTTAACAATCGCGAATCGCGATAGAACGGTATGCTAAATCCATTCATTGGCTGAAAACAACCTAGAGGATGGGGGTAACCTGGTACAGATTCAGATGGTTCACGACGGAGCCTTTCTGAATTGAGGTCTGGAGCGTTTGGATTAAACCAATCATGCCAAATCTTAACTAAAAATTAAGCACTCGTAAAATACAAGTATCG
>JBCCWF010000348.1:0-7287 GCA_039194035.1 Cyanobacteria bacterium P01_E01_bin.6
TGCACTTAATTAAAACAAAAACTACCAATCTGGGGGCGCCCGCTTAGCGGGCGCCACAAGATTGGTAAAGATACGTTTAATTATGGCTAGCTACTTAGCAACATGTTGTCGGTATTTTTCTTTCGACGGTTTATATCAATAGCCTTTATCCGATTCTCCGGTTTTTTGGGGTCGGTTCAATCAATGCCGATGACTGCCTTGTAAGGCGATGTGTTGATGTTGCATCGTTTTATGAACATTGGGAGGTCATCTTTTTGAATGCTGCCCAATAGAGTATCCCCAGAATTATTTTGGACTTTTAGTCCGTTTTTACTATTGTTTTGAACTAAATCTTTTTCGTATTGGTTTCCTTAGGAGATGAAGCTGTGGTCTTGAAAAAATTAAAGCTGGCTCAAAAATTTACGATTTTGCTGCTGACAGTTTTTTTGATTGGCATCCTTGCGAGTGGTGCAGCCCTTGCCGCTATTCTTGAGTACAACGCTCAAAATACTGTGGCAGCGAAGGCATTAATGCTGATTGAAACCATGAACTCTATTCGAAGCTACACAAATGATCAGGTGAAACCTGAACTGAGCGATCGCCTTGATGTTGAATTTTTGCCTGAGACTATTCCAGCATATTCGGCTCGCGAGGTGTTTGAGCATTTGCGCACCACCCCGGAGTACAACGCTTTTTTCTATAAAGAAGCAACTCTAAATCCAACGAATCTGCGAGATAAGGCTGACAACTTTGAAGCTGAAGTTGTTGAAAACTTTCGACAATCTAGTAGCACAAAGGAGCAACGTGGCTTTCGGTCAACGCCTAGTGGAGAGCTTTTTTATATTGCCCGCCCGATTAAAATAACGGAGCCGAGTTGTCTTGAGTGTCATAGTACGGTGGAGGCAGCACCGCCTAGCATGATCGACTTTTATGGTGATCAAAACGGGTTCAATTGGCAAATTGATGAAATTGTTGGCGCACAGATGATTTCTGTCCCGGCTAGTCAGGTTCGAAAAAACGCTCGTCAATCGTTTGTACTGATTATGGGAATTGTAACAATTGCTTTTGCAGTAGCGATTTTCTTTGTGAATTTCTGGTTGAAACGATTTGTCATTCGTCCTCTCAACCATATGGCTCGTGCCGCTGAGGCCATAAGTACAGGAGATATGGCAGCTGAATTTGAAGTTCACTCACAAGATGAGGTAGGTAGCTTAGCCGAAGCGTTTCAGCGGATGAAGCTAAGCTTGTCTATGGCGATGGGAAGATTAGAGCGCTATCGCATTGGCCGCCGAGACACTCCTCCCGGCGGCTCTTCTCATTAGTTTCCTTCCATGACTTGGCATAGGTCAGTGAAAGCCTCTTTTTTTATTGGAATCGTTGACGAAATGCATCAGCCATTGAGTCATTGGGTATTTCAGCCGCGATCGCCTCAATAAACTGAGACTCCGCTACGGTTGAGGATACTTCCAGCACATCATCAACAATAAAATTTGCCATTGGGCCGATGCACAGGGCGAGTTCGTGACGACATCGGGCAATGAATGCTGAGCTAAGTGGTTCGACAGGCGATGAAAATGGTGTGCTGTGTACTTCAGCAAAAAGATCGAGCGTATTTGCCAACGGATGTGAAAAATTCGGATCGCGTTGAAAAAATTCTATTTCATCATCTTGATGAATAGATGAATGCTGTTGCACAGGTAAACCAGCGTATCTTGGGTTGGTATAGGTTTGTAGTGTTTGATGGATCTGTTTCTGAAAACGCTGAGCTTCGGAAGGATTTGGAATTTCGTCGGCAAGTTGGGATAGGAATTGCCGCGGGTTAAGCTCTGATGCTTGGCTCAAAATATCCTCAATGGCGAAGCTGGCTACTGGGCCAATATATTCGGCCAAGGTGTGTTGGCATTGTGCTAAAAACTGAGCCGATAGAGCTGGTGTTTGAAATTGTTCCCATTCTGTATTGCCAGAAGCAATAGGATCAGCCAAAAATGAGTGGATTTTGTTGGTTTTATTGTCGATGAAAGAGCGTGGAGACATCGATGCTTCACGTCCTGGTGCTGGCGATCGTAGCGGTGGCGGTGGTGGTGGAATCGGGACAGACCCTGCTTGAAAATTTTGGGCATTAAGACGACCCAAATCTGACATGATTGCTTGAGCACTCTGATATCGTTCTTTTGGGCGCTCTGCTAGCATGCGCTCGATAACATGAGCCATTGCGTCACTGACCGTTGTCGACTGACGCCAATCATGTCTTGTTAATCGGGCATCTTGTCCGGTGAGTAAAACAACTGCTGTCATTCCAAGGGAATAAAAATCACTACAGGGAAAACAATCTCCAAGTTGAATTTGCTCAGGTGGTGAATAGCCAGGCTTCCCGACTAATGTTGCTTTTGGTGGATGTGCAAAGGTACTGTATTGTCCCGAAAGAATTTGATTGACGACTTCTTTCACCACTCCAAAGTCAATCAATATGGGTTTTTGTTTTGCATTCGAAAACATGATGTTTGCTGGGGAAATGTCTCGATGCACAATCCCAATACTGTGGATATAGCCTAGGACAGGAACGAGATCCCGTAACCATCTGATAATTTCTTGTTCTGAAAATGTTTTCGAATCTTGGTGCTGGCGATCGCGCAATAGATCGAAATAGCTTTGTCCATCCACATATTCTTGGACGATGAACAAATCTTCATCGTGGGTAAACCAGGCTAGGAACTTGGGGATTTGAGGATGATCAATTTGGTAGAGTACTTTGGCTTCGCGCTGAAAGAGCTCGCGCGCTTTTCTGAGCGACGATTCTGAGCGACTTGCTGGAATAAATTGCTTCAGTACGCATAACTCATCAAATCGGTGGGTATCCGCTGCTAGATACGTTCGTCCGAATCCGCCTCGACCCAGAACTCTACGAATTTGATAGCGGTGGTGGATCAGATTACGGGATGTTTGAGATGCTGACATCTCGAATGCTTGAGCGAAGGAAAGCCCTGAGTTGCCCGACTCTATTTTTTCGAGGGGATTTTTGAGGTCAGTAGGCTGAGTTTGCGCTGAAAGAGATACTGACGGCTCATAACCATTTGTCATGTCTCCGGTGGCCAGATCAGGCAGCGGAGGAATTGTTCTGTCGGGACTTTGTTCGTTCCAATGTTGCCAGAGAGGAGCATCGACGGTTGACTGCTGGCAGACAATCGGCAGCCAACTGACGCAGGGAAATTCAGCATCGAGTTGATCAAGGGATTGCCGTCCTTTGCGAATTGCTCGATAAAATGGTGTCCCGTTGGCAAAATAGGTCAAGAATGTTTTGAAGAAATGGTAAGCCGCACATGTTGGCGCTGGTTCGCGCATGGTCACCACGTGAGGAATCGCCATGGCTTCTAATGTAGGGGCGATCGCCATCCCATCCCAGGAGTTCATCACCAAAACTTGCAATCCACTGTGAGCTGCTGTTTCTATGATTGGGGACAGTTCTTCGACTGCAAGGCTGTCAGATGAGTTGAGGTAGAATCGTCCAGTTTCACCCACGAATTGGGCGGGACGTTGACCAGATAGAAAAACGATATCCCAGGACTGGGCTGTCAGTGCTTGGTAAAACTGATCTACCCCAGGGGAAAGCAAAAAACTGATGTCAGCATTGGGAACTGAAATCATGGGTGACGGTTCATGGACGTCGATCCCATCGGCGCAGCTGAGCATAACAAGTACATGTACCGATGGCTTCGACATCCATGGCATCGGTATCCGTGCCGATGCTTGTGCCATCAACCCAGGGTCTACTCCTGGAAAAGCTCGCTCCAATTCCCACAGATGCCACGGTAGTCGTCTGAGCCAGACATTCGCTGTTTGAATCAACAGTTGAATATCGTCAGACGGATCTAGCTCCGCCATGAGTGCAGTTTGGATGGGCCGAAATGGTTCCGCATGAAGCCAATGATTAAGGCGATCGCTCAATAAACGGGCAGTATTTCGGCAGCTTTCCACATCAATAATGCTGCGCTCAATAGATGCATGTTGTGTTTGAAGTCCTAGCTGTCGGTAAGCTGTTGCCCATGTTGCGTAGAGCTGATACAGCTCTGGATCAGAGGGCAGCCTTCCGGGCACCTCAATATAAGGCTGCGTTCCCTGATGTCCAACCGAAAGTGTGACTGGGAACTCTTGCCCTAAGCTGCTTTCACCAAATTTTAGGACGACATGCTTGTCCACGATTCTTATGGTCAATGACGTATCGATAGTGCGATCAGGAGTATCTCATTATCCACAACGACATCATGTGAATCCTGAAGCATCAATGAGATATCTGTGAAACCTAACATTCCCAATTTATGAAGCAGAGGCACCTGTTCTCAGCTTACCAACTTTCATTCATCTCAACATCTACACTGTTGGGTACCCTCTAACCGAACTGCTGAGAACAACGTTTGGAACATCGTAACGGCGCTTCAAGAACACATCAGAGAATAGTGCTTTACACGTTGATTGAAAATGCTAATGTGATCCGCTTCGCACCCACATTGCCGTTTTGTTCTTAATATCGATACATAACGCGACGTAGATAGGCATCAATAAACTCACTTTAAAAACCTGAGGAGCGCTCCTCAGGTTTTTGGATTTTTAGTTTAATAACGCAAAGCTACTTACATCACAAATACTCTTACTTGAGGGTAGGTTCGTCTGCGATTAGAGAAGCGCTTGCTTAAATGCGTTCGCTTTTTTAGGATCTGGAATTTCAGCTGCGATCGCCCGCACTAATTGTTGAGCGTTGGATGGTTGAGCATCGGTCAATACGTCATCTAATATATAGGACGCCATTGGCCCGATACAGCGAGCAAGTTCCGATCGGCAACGCTCAACAAACTCAGGACGAATACTTGAAATGGTCTGTTTTGAAACTGAGGCGGAAGACCTCTGTGAAGAAGAGTGTTCCTGCGTACTGTTTTCAAGAGGACGGGAAGATGGCTGAGATAGGTGAGCTGAATTGGGATTGAGAGAAGAACTCGGTGCAGAAGAACTCGGTGCAGGGGTTGAATGGTGGGTTTTGATTGTCGATGTGTACTTTAAAATTGCCTGTTTCAACTTTTGCTTAAAGCCAGAGACCTGCTGTTGATTGGGGATCTCTTGAGCCAACAAATTCATGAGCTGAGCCGGACTCGCATTTGGGTGTTTTCCATAGGTTTCGGCCACGACATAACTCGCGACTGGGCCGATAACGCTCATTAATTCCTGCTGATACAGTTCTAAGATGGCTGGGGTGAGCGTTAATGAAGATGGTGATGAAGCGCTAGGTGTTGCGTTAGATCTGGATGAGGAATGGGCTGAACTCATCGACGCTGAAGTCGGTGACGTTGAATGGCGTGGGGTGACGTTGTCATTGGCATCGCTGCTCCCAGGGATGATGTGGCGGAGAGCGGCCAGGGCATCCTGTGCTGACTCGTAGCGATTTTTGGGTTTCTCCGCCAGCATGATGTCTAGAATTTGTGCAAAGGAATCACTGACATGAATGTGCGATCGCCAATTCCATTCCAAGGATTCCTGATCCATGAGCACGTTGGGTTCACATCCTGTTAGCAAGACAATCGCAGTGACTCCTAACGCATAGAGATCACTGGCAGGAAAACACTGTCCCATACGGATTTGTTCTGGCGGAGCATAGCCCAACTTGCCAACAAATGAATGGGAGCCATTTAGCTCTGATGGAGACATCTTCCACATCTGGCTAACCGTTTGCTTTACAAGTCCAAAGTCAATCAACACTGGCTTCGGATGATCGACCTGAGATGTATTTTGAGGCAGCATGATGTTGTCTGGAGAAATATCGCGATGGACAATTCCCTTGGAATGGATGTAACTCAGAACGTCTAATAAATCTTGCAACCATTGAATAACTTCGGATTCAGTAAAGCGCTGACCAAGCATTTGGCGATCGCGCAACACATGAGAATAGGTTTGACCATCAATATATTCCTGGACAATAAAGAGTCGCCTGTTGTGGGTAAACCAAGCCAGGAATCGCGGAATTTGAGGATGGTTAATCTGATAAAGCGTTTTAGCCTCGCGCTCAAACAAACTACGAGATTTTTCGACGACATAGTCTGAGCGATTGAGCGGCAAGAATTCTTTCAATACGCATAAATCATCAAATCGGTGAGTGTCGTGAGCCAAGTACGTGCGCCCAAATCCACCCTGTCCCAGTACGCGTTCAATGCGATAGCGATTGTGAACCATTTGCCCAGGTTCAATATCAGCTTGAGGTACGTTTCTAGTGTTCGATAACGATTCTCCCTGCACATGATCAGACTGAGATCCGCGAATAGTCGCTTCTTCCGACGTGGACATGACTCTTTGGGAACGGCTGCTTGAGGTGGAAGCCTGAAACGAATGAGCATTGACGGCTTGTGAATGGTTTGTTGGCACAATATGATGAGCCGCTACCGTTTCTTGAATGTTTTTGAGATGTAGAGACCCCAAGTATACAGTGCTGAGGGATAGCCGCGATTTCACAACGTCATAAACCGTTTGAGAAATGCAGATGCCTCCTGGTTCTGCCTTTGTTTGCAATCGAGCAGCAATGTTAACACCATTTCCCATGACATCAGATTCACTTAAAAAGACATCACCGAGGTGAATCCCAATGCGATGAGACAACGATTCTTTGTCTGGGTACTGTTTGGCTTGATCAATCAGTTGTTGCTGAATAGTAAGGGAACATTGCACGGCCTGAACCGCACTAACGAAATACATCAGTAATCCGTCTCCAGTCGATTTGAGAACATGGCCTTCATGCTCTTCACAGAGCTTCTGCATCATGCGCAAATCGCGATGAATCAGCTGTAGTGTCAGCTCTTCATCCACAGACATGCGTGCACTAAACCCGACTCCATCAGTTAAGACAATGGCGGCAAGAGCACGTTGACCTCGGATAGACACAGAGAGGGGTTCGGATGGCATGGGGTTCCCTATCGATTCTCAAGTGACGATGACGATAACAGGCGCTTGTGTGGAGCGTGACATCAATGACCGTGACTCCGGTCCTAACACGTATCATTGATATCGTCGTTTCATTCTGAAAGACAATGGTTCACAAGATCTACATAGCTTTTAATGTAGATACACATTGGCAAAATCATAATCCGCACAGCGTTTAGCGAGCAGTCCTTTATTTATTTTGCCCTTAAATCACACTCAATTTAGGTAAGGAATAGACTTGCAATAGAACCAGAAAATATTTTGGTAGTGGCACAGCCATCATCAAAATACCTCGGAGTCTTTTAATTTTCATTCCCAAGTTGACGCATACTTCAGTAGCTTGGCGTTATTAAA
>JBCCWF010000349.1:0-7280 GCA_039194035.1 Cyanobacteria bacterium P01_E01_bin.6
CCCAGAATCCCGACTGAAACGACAAGCCAATAAGCAGCTCTAAAGTTGTATCCGCTAGAATCTTCCTAACTCTTCAAAACTGGAATCAACACCATGATTAAAGCGTATGCAGCCCATGAACCCGGCAGCAAACTAGAACCGTTTGAGTATGAGCCAGGTGAATTAGGAAAAGATGAGGTTGAAATTGATGTCCATTCCTGCGGCATTTGCCACAGCGACCTCAGCATGTTGAACAATGAATGGGGAATGACCCAATATCCCTTTGTGCCTGGGCATGAAGTCGTGGGAACTGTCGCAGCCATTGGTCGTGATGTCAAGACGCTAAAGGTTGGGCAGGACGTTGGCCTAGGTTGGTATTCAGCCTCTTGCACGCACTGTGAATGGTGCCTGTCAGGGGATCAGAATCTATGCTTGACGGCAGAAGGAACGATCGTTGGACGACATGGGGGATTTGCCGACAAAGTTCGTGCGAAACAAGACTGGGTGCTGCCACTTCCTGAAGGAGTGAACCTGGACAGCGCAGGACCACTCTTCTGTGGCGGTATCACCGTGTTCAATCCCATTATTCAACTTGGCATCAAGTCAACGGATCGCGTCGGCGTCATTGGGATTGGTGGCTTGGGACACATGGCGCTGCGATTTCTCAAAGCCTGGGGCTGTGACGTGACGGCATTTTCCAGTAGCCCCAGCAAAGAGGCCGAAGCGAGAGAACTCGGCGCAAACCACTTTGTCAATTCCCGAGATCCAGCGGCGATCGCCGCTGTCGCCAACTCCTTTGACTTCATTATTTCCACCGTCAATGTCGATCTGAACTGGGATGCCTATATCGCCGCACTCCGACCCAGAGGGCGATTGCATCTTGTGGGTGCGGTGCTGAATCCCATTTCGACCTCATTATTCCCAATGCTGGTGGGACAAAAAGGAATTTCAGCGTCCCCTCTTGGAAGTCCGACCACAACGCAAACGATGCTCGATTTCGCCGCTCGTCATCAGATCGAACCCATGACCGAGGTTTTCTCCTTTGACCAGGTGAATGAAGCCATGGAGAAGCTCGAAAATGGGCAACCCCGGTATCGGATCGTTCTCAAGTATTAGAGCTAGCAGCTACATCACCGATTAAGATTCTTGATCGGTGACGTAGCTGTTAGCTATTTAAATTGCGTGGTGATCCTCCGCCGGAGGCGGGAAACCACCACCAAAATAAGCAACATAGGTAAGTTTTAGATTCCCAACACTCATCCCTGTCGCTGACACGTAACCTTTGTGGATTAAACGTCAGCAACAGGGAAGCTTAGTTTTCTTGGTCGTTGTCACCAGACGATTCAGATAATCGATGTTGCTCCTTTTTTGAGCGGGAATGAGGGCGATCGCGCTATTCAGTTACCTTGTTTTGTAACTCGAATCTAGAGGTATGCGACTGTCTAACCGGATGTGGCATGGGCGATCGCCTCCTACGTTATGCCCCTTCTCGACAAAAGATCATCTCACCCAAAAGCTCAACGCCACCGACTAAGGCAACGATCGGGGCAAGCATTTTTCAATGCCTCTATCGTTGAGCGCTATGAAACCCTTCATAATTGTGGAGTTACTTCATCGGTCTGCCATCTTGTGCCCAAATCTTATCTACCTTCCGAACCTGTCACAGTCGTCATTTCAGAAGTTGTTGACCCTGATCGCTTAGACGAATACGAAGCCTGGACCATAGGCATCAACCAGGCCTCTCAACAATTTGAAGGATTTATGGCCGTCGAAGTATTGCGCCCACGAGACAATGCTCATTCCGAATACGTTGTAATCGTGAGATTTGACTCTTATGAGCACCTGCGCACATGGGTTAATTCCCCTGAATATCGTTACTGGATTGACCAATCGAGAGGCTTAATTTCCAGACGATCCTTCCGACATATGACCAGTGGGTTAGAGATTTGGTTTTCTCCTCCTATCAGTCTTTTGACTCAGTCGCCCGCCCAACCTCCGTACTACAAGAAGGTGGTCTTAGGCATACTAGCGGTCTATCCCCTTATCTTGCTGTCCAATACTCTCTTAGGAAGGCTATTGGAATCTCTGCCATCTCAGATCGGTCTGCTCCTGTCGGTCACATTCGTTTCAGCTCTGCTAACCTATCCAGTCATGCCAATGCTCACCAGATTGCTGGATTTTTGGTTATATCCATCTGTTCCGCATCGAGGATAAGGTCAATTGATGCCTAGTCAAAACGATAGATTTTGAATAAACGTTGTGCCGCGATCGCCTGCTGCAACTTCACATCCATAAATTAATAACTCAGCGCTGTCTGGCAATGCATTTGTCTATTGACTCAGATCTATTGCCTCAGAGAACGAAAACGGATTTTGAGATTTTCTAATGAGAGAGACGTTGATCCTAAGAGGAGATGACCGGACGCACCATGAGAAATAATAAGTAGATGACCATAATTAAACGTAGGCAAACTGAAGAATCCCAGGAATCGTATGCTTTAGCTTTAGAGTAGCGAAAAGAAAATAACTGCTTACGAAGACAAGCAACCAGTCTTCTTTTATTGCTATCTAAAGTACCATGAGTCTCGTAAGGCCATTACTCGTAAGGCCATTAGAAGTTTGGTTGTTTCTCCTACTTAATAAGTAGCGATTCAATTCTATTTATAACGATTTGTACCGATCAAACAATCATTAAAGCTAGTTGCTGTGACCGAACAGAACACATCAAGTTCCCAAGAAATAGCCCCTGATCCATCCTTTGATGCTGACGTAATAGCACCAGGGTTCAATACTGTCTTACAGATTAATCAAGCAGTCCGCCGTCTCTTAGTCGACTACGCCTTGGCTGCAGCTATTTTGGGATTGATTCCGTTGCATGGCAATAAATGGGTAGAGGCACTAGGGTTATTGGCCTTGGGACTACTCAACTTAAAACTTATTCGAGAAATCGGTAAATGTTGGGGATATCCCAAAGGCCAAGACATGTTTGCTCTGGTCAGTAGCTTATTGAGTGTTTTTGGGGCATTTGCGATCGCCATTATGGCTCGCATCATCCTCTCAACGATGAGCTTCTTTATTCCGCTAGCGATTGTTATCAGTGCCCCAATGGGTCATGCCATTTTGACCTGGGCATTGGGGCGAGCGACGCACCAGTTCTACCTCAGTACCCGTCAAATTGACCCAGACACGCTAAAGCAAGTTCTTCAACATCAGCAGCCCCATCGTCCTTAACGTCACTATTGAGTATCAACATGAAAGTCAATCGTCGACACTTTTTACTGGCCGGTTTGGGTACGGGGTTAACCGTCTCAGGGGCAACAGAACAGGCTCGCATTCATCAAGTTCGCGCGCAGCAAGATCGTGCGGCGAGGAAAACATTAGCCGAACATCTCAGCATTATGGACGCGGCCTATGCGTCTGAACTCGTCTGGGATGAAGAGGTTGAAAAACGAAAAGAACTGCTGGCCTTCACAAACTTGACACCCCCTACGCTTCCGTATGACCGGGATATGTCAAAGCGAATGATTCAGCTTTGTAAGCTCGCGGTTCAACAGTTTAAGACAAAACGCAGTAATCCTAACTATGATGGGTCGATTGATGTGTTGCCTGATTATCGTCGGCACCTTGATATCTATAACCAACTGACGAACTTCACAGCGACCCAGGATATTATCGAAGATTACTTTAAAGGGCTTGATAACAACAATGTGCCAGTGTCAACCAATGATTTGATAGGCGACACCTCAGCTGGCCAGTCCATTAAAAACGTTGAACTGACGCTGCGGGACGAAATTCGACAGATTTTGCAGCATAGACATCGCATCACTGTCTACTCTGGCCTAGCTCTCACGTCATCAGACCACAATGTCTTAGTGTTTCGGGGAACTCAAACTCAGTCCGAATGGCTGAAAAATATCAACGCGAGTCAAGTTGATTATGTCTCGCCGACAGGGCAATTTTATGGTGCAGTTCATGAGGGCTTCTACCAAGTCACCCAGGAGATTCAACCATCAATTGCGGAGATTGCTCAGCAGCTTGATCCCTCGATTCCATGCTATGTGACAGGTCATAGCTTAGGAGCGGCGATCGCCACATTAGCGGCGTTTGAGTTAGTTCAAGCGGTTCCTGAACTCAAAGACCAGATTCGACTGTATACATTTGCAGGGCCTAGAGTTGCATCGCCAACCTTTGCCACGTTGCATAGTCAGCTCATTCCCAATGCCTATCGTATTGTTAATGTTGGCGATACTGTTCCGTTGATTCCCCCAGTGACCATGGGGAACACCTACACCCACGTCGGACAAGAATGGTCTTTTTTAGCCCAGTTTGGTGATACCTTGCTCAATCATGTGGTAGACACCTACCAAATTGCTGTCGACCAGGAAGTTGAAACGGATCAGATCTTGAACCCGATGCAGCCCTTACAACTTGGATAAGTTAAATGAGATCTGCTGTTAATTTTCGAACCTTACTTCCGAAAGCTGAGCCACTCTAACCCAGGCGGAACATCTCCCATGACTGATGCAATGGTTTCATGGATGGTACGCAATTCTTCATACGTGACCTTACCATCCGCCCAGATGATGGATTTAATGTGGTCAATTTCAGCAGTGGAAAATTGACCGTCTTCCAGCGCTTTCTCTACTACAATCTTGAGAGATTCAAGGTGGGCCATCTCTTCAGGAGATAGCGCCGTAGCATGAGGGCGTTCGACTTCCATTTCAGCCTCCTGAATTGAGAGAGCATTCACTCAATTAAAACGTTGAGGCCATGATAGTTTTTAGGTTGTGAAACCACAACACGTCTACACGTTTCCTTAAGGATTCCAGGAGAAGCTTTAAAGCAACTGGAACGAATCGAAAAACGTCGTGATTAGCTCTCGATGCTCAGAGTCCGCTGATTGATTAACCGCCAAAACATACAATCGGTTTTCAACCAGTAAGATTCGATAGGTGATGACTTCGTCCTCATTTTGAAGCACAAGCTCTTGTCCAGGATAGTTTTCAATGGTAATTGGGCGATCGCTCACGACCCCAAATCCAGTCTGGTCGCCCATGATGCGTCGGCGTACCCGATCGAGTAAATCCCCTGGCTCAGCAGTAGCAAAAAAATCCTCTGCTCCAGAAAAGGCTACGACAAATCGTCCCAACGCAGAGGTCGTTGAAATGACGTCAAAATCGATGTTGCCATCAACGCTTTCGACAGTTTGAGTTTCTTGGCTCAAGATGCCTTGAGGCATCCAAACCACGCCACCCCCTTCCCGCAAGACAACAGCTGACCACAGAGGAAAATCAATGGAGACATCTAGAATCGGGAGAGAATCGGGTCGTTGTTGCTCAATCCGATCGATTTCCAACTCAAATTGCTCTTGACCCCGTTCAAAAAAGTCAGGCCGATCAATCCGAAACTGCGCGTGAACAGAACTGCCAAATCCAAACGCAAACACTAGAGCCAACAAAAATGTGTTGATGACTGATGTGTTGTGTTGCCACACGCTTTTGTTGACGCTGACCTTATACATTCTGCTATATTCCTTGAAGAGAATAATCTGAACGATACCTGACTCTAGCGAATTATAGTGCAGCTCTTAGGAATGAAAATTTAAAAACTCTGAGGTATGTTGTTGGGGGCGGTAGCTTAGCCCCCGCCCCCAACAACATACTTTCCGGCTCTATTTCATGGTCATTCCTTAAGGGATAAATCTTTGTAATCGTTCGTGTAATGGCCTGACTTTCTATGGTTACATCCAAGAGATATCGTTACTCTTTATCGTCACAGAAGACCATCAGCTAAGGTTCGGAATCGAAATGGAGGAGATTAATTAAGTATCTTTTCACTGTCTAGACGACAGAGTTTTCTAATCAGCCTTGTCGTTGCAGGTGTAATGATCGTGACTGGATTAAGTCATGGCTCTAAAGCACTGACTGCACAAGCAGTTGAAGATGAGAGCATGACCAACAGGTTAACTCAATCTATTTCATCTGAAGAATCGGTAGCATCTTCAAGTCTGTGGCAACCCGAACAAGGATCATGGCAGCCTGTACCGTCCCATCGAGAAGATTACGACAACATTAAGGTTGTCTGGTTAGAGGGAACGTCCTATGAAATGGGCTACCAACATGGAACATTGTTGCATGCTGAAATTGCATCTCTTGGAGAAGAGGTCATTGACTCTCTCAACTTTTTAGGTCGAGGACTGGCTCTCGGACGACTATCGCGGCGGCGCTCATTTCCCGGTATCGAAGAGGAGTGCCAGGGGATGGTCGCAGCACTCGCTGAAAACGGCGTTGGGTTAACACTCGATGGCTGCATGGTTTTGGCCATGGGTGATGTCTATCAAGAATATCTTACTTACTTAGTCCCCAGTGTTCTGTTCTATGACGGGTGCGCTCACTTCATTGCATCTGGAAATGCCACTGTAGACGGTCGCATGTATCACGGGTGGACGTTGGATAATAACACTAGCCCGATTGACTATTGGGTCAAGCACCCAACCATTCTTGTCAGACAGCCGAATGATGGAATCCCCCACGCCTTCATCACGATTCCTGGTGTGGTGTGGCCCAATGCCGGGTTTAATGCAGAAGGCATTATCGTATCGAACAATACGTCTCACCCTCTGGATTATGAGGATTTATCTCTCCAAGGTCGGAGTACTGTACAACTGATGGCTCAGGTGGTTAAACATGCAAGTACCTATGACGAAGCATATGAGATCATCGAATCCCATGAGCGGATGCGTTCTAACCTTGTCATTGTGTCAGATGCTAAATCAGGACAAGCCGGAGTATTTGAACTCTTGGGCAACGAAATGGGTGTTCGAGAATTAAATGAAGACGGCCTGCTATATATGACGAACCACTTTGCTGCCCCTGAAGTCGAAGGTCGTGATTCAAATAACGAATCGAGCTTTAATCGGTTTAGAAGTTTACAGCAGGTGTTAGAACCGAATGGCTCCCGCTCTCGTTATGGAGCAATCGGCCCAGAACAAATTGTGGAAATTTTGCGCGATCGCACCAACCCGAATACGGGCGAAATTAGTTCTTTCGACGTGTTTGATGACAATGCCAGCATCGGCGGCAATGGGTCACTCCGCCAAGTCGTCTTTGATCCTGAAGGGTTAAGGTTTTGGGTTGCCGCAGGAGACGTACCGATTCCAGAGAACCCATTTACCTGTTTTTCCTTGGGTGAACTATTGGGATTGCCGAATGCAACACCCTGCCCAGCGCCTGCCATTAACTAGTGCATGGTTCGTGTCTTTGTGTATCCCAAAGGGAGAGGTTTGCTGTGAAATCAATGTCG
>JBCCWF010000350.1:0-7252 GCA_039194035.1 Cyanobacteria bacterium P01_E01_bin.6
GAGGATGGAGCTAAACGGTTCTGCCGGATTCGTGGCTACCTGTCAACATTACGAAAACAGGGACGAAATATCATGGGTGCTCTGATTGACCTTTTTTCTGGCAATCCTCAATCTCCGCTTCCTCAGCCTGAGTAGTTACGGCGTAACAAAGAAAGAGATAATAGGATCTCCTTTTGAAATTTCCGACTTAGAAAACTGGCCGACTTTAGGAGAAGTTATCCAAGAAGCTGATAATCTCTACTGGCAGATCATAGAGAAAGAACTCTAATCGAAATGAGAGCAAGTGTTTCTGCCTATTTGCCTATACTCATCTAAAGCAATATCCTATGGGGATAAGCGCGCTTTCTTGGCACGATTTTCTTCGTACCAGTGGGCGATCGCCGGACACCATTCATCAAACCGTAGATACAGCAACTCACAAAACTTCTGCGCTTCGAGTTGAGCATCTCGTTTCCAACGCAAATCCAGTAAGTGCATGAGACTGCGGGTATTGCAGCTCAGCACAAAATTCTGTCGTGCGTCGAATGGAATCAGTCCCCGTGCATGCTCTTCCGACAACCCTTCCTCAATGCGTTGCTTATAGCGCTCACAGGCCGTGAGGCACCAGCGAATATCATCATCTCGCTGCTCAACGGTGTATTGATAATGTTTGCCTTGGCGGTTGTCGTATTGTCCAAGGGGGCGCAGATAAAACACATCCTCGACGTCTTTTTTGCCGTCAGCGACATCAATAATGCGTTGTCCGGTATAACGGAAGGACTGGACATCAAAGCTGACCCCGACACGATGGGTGCGGAGCTGTTGCATCATTGAGTGAGGAAAATAGCCCACATTCAACGTGATCTGTGGATGCTCCAGGGGGCCATAGTGACCCCGATTGCCAGCAAGGAGATGCTTGAGAATCAGCTCACCTGCTTTTTCTTCGTCAGGCCAGCTGTCATGATCATCAACAACGTATCCTTCACTATAGTCTTGGTGCATGGCGGCCCAGATCACCTGCTGAGGGTTGGGCGTTGCTGCAATCGTATCAATGCAGAATTTTTCCATCTTCTGCCTCCTAAACTTTTGCCAGCGTGACGCGCTCAGGCTGGTCTTGATATTTGCCTCGACGAGTCTCATAGCTGACCTGACATGGTTCACCTTCTAAAAACAAAAGCTGAACAATCCCTTCGTTGGCATAAATACGACAATCAGCGCTCGATGAGTTGGAGAACTCTAGAGTGAGATGACCGCGCCATGCAGCTTCTGCAGGCGTCAGGTTTGCAATAATACCGCAGCGGGCATAGGTGCTCTTGCCAATACAGATAACCGTGATGTTTTCGGGTAAGGCAATGTGCTCCAGAGCGACCCCGAGTCCGTAGGAATGGGCGGGCAGAATGAAGAATTCTCCGCTGTCATCAGAGTGAAGGGATGTGGATTCTAAATTATCAGGATTAAAGTGCTTTGGATCGACTACTTTCCCTGGAATATGACGGAAAATGCGAAACTCAGCCGGAGACAATCGAAGGTCATAGCCATAGGACGATAGGCCATAGCTGATGACAGGACGCACTGAGCTAACTGTCCCAGCATCAATATTACGGACTAACGCTGGCTCAAAGGGAGCAATCATTCCTTGCTCTGCCATACGAGCAATCCAGGCATCATTCTTAATCATCGTGGTCTCCTATCGTGATGTATTATCAGCAGCTTTTGAATAAAAACCAGACCCTTGCTCCATTGGAAACACGGATGAAGTGCGGACAGTGCCGCTTAGCATTGGCCTCCTGAATTCCGATTTCAGAGCCTTATGCTTTGTCCGAATAAACAGGCATGAGCAATATGCATGATAAGCAATCACGTAAGGCGATTGCGTCGGAGTTCGGTCACCTGATCCGCCATATCCATCAGAGACTGGGGCATCTCCGGCCCAGTCAACATGACATCGACATGCTTTGGACGTGTTTTCAATAGATCGAGCACTTCTTGCTCATCAATTAAGTTGAACTTAATCGCTAAGCTCAACTCATCTAGCACAACGAGCGAATATTTTCCTTGGAGTACAACCTGCTGAGTGTGGCTCCATAGTTCTAATAATGCTGACACTTCACTCTCTTCTAAATGAGGTGTGTCAATACAGCGGGGGACATTGCAGCGCAGCCAGTTTAGATGTTGTCCCAACTGGACTGGATGGTCATATCCCTGAGTAATGCCCCCCTTAAGGAACTGCACCACTAAAACGGGATTTCCTTGTCCAGCAACGCGTAGAGCTTGAGCCATCACAGTCGTAAAGAAACTGCGATGGGAGCACGTAAACACTTGAACAAGACCTTCCACCAAATGGGGAAATCTGGGCTTTGAATCGCGAAGAGGCTTTTCTAGCTGAGAGACCATAAATGAACTATCGATAGGTGTGCTCTAGAAATGCAGATAGGGCGTTGTTGAAGATGCACTCGGTACGCAAAACAAGCAAGTCGAAAAATTAGCTAGTATTTTTGTATTGACTTGCGCTTATTTTACGCTGACTTTGATTGAAAAGGCGATCGCCCAGCAAAACGACACGCACAATCGCTATCGTATTTTCACGCTGCATTCGATCATCATAAGAATAGACAAAATATAGCGTACTTGAGCTGAAAAAACTCGTTATGTGACACCAGATATATTACAAATCTCGATGATCTATTCTCGATTCCTAGCGTATGCGGGGCATGCCTGTGTTTGATAGTCCGTGAGTTCAACAAGGTTGCATTGTTAGAAATCGAAAGGATTCCTCCATAGGTCTTAAAATCTCTTTAAGACTGGTGCTGCATCCCCCTGGAGAGGATTGCATTCAATAGAAATGTACAGTTCTATGAGCAGTAGAGATGGTGTTACGACTGTAAGCCTTGAGGCAATGCAGCTCTTTCACACCATCCTCTCTTAAGACTTTTCTGTTCGTACACCTCTACATAACCTCGATCTGAGGCGTTTATGAATAAACAACTGATTGCTTTTGCAGGTTTTACCGCCATCATGTCTGGACTTCTCACCGCTTGTGCGGCTCCTGAAGACACTCAATCTGAAGCTTCAAGCACGACAGATAGCACGGGTGATGCAAGTGACCCAATTAGTAGGGAAGGGATTGGGATCCTTCAGATCCAAGCAAATGGCGAAGATTTTGTACGCCAAGGATTTGTTTCCAAAGATGGATGGGCTATTAATTTTGAACATCTATATATCAACTTGGTTGAACCGACGGCTTATCAAACGGATCCACCCTTTGATCCAGATGGAGAGGGAGAGCTTCAAGCGACAGCAGAAGCCAAGCTGAACGAGAGCATCACCGTGGACTTGGCAGAAGGCGATGAAAACGCGGATCCGATCATTGTGGGTGAGGTATCTGTTCCAGTCGGCCACTACAATGCGTTGTCCTGGAAAATGCTGCCAGCAAGTGACGGTGCTGCCGCTGGCAGTACGCTAGTTTTGATTGGCACTGCTCAGAAAGACGGTGAGACGATTGATTTTAATATCAAGCTTGACCCTGAATATGCTTACGTTTGTGGTGAATTCGTGGGAGATGAGCGTAAAGGCGTTTTGACCGCAGGCGACACGGCCAATATTGAGGCAACCTTCCATTTTGACCATATCTTTGGGGACGGAGATGCTCCTGCCGATGATGCGATTAATACAGGTGCTTTAGGTTTCGATCCTTTTGCGACATTAGCCTCAGGCAATGAACTCGCTGTTGATATGGCAATGCTGGAAGAACAACTTGATCAGACCCAGTACCGTCTTCTTGAGGAAACGGTTGCAGGATTAGGCCATGTTGGTGAGGGCCATTGTTTAGAAGTCGGTAGCCAGACTTCTCCGTGATGTGAATGCGTGATGATGTGAGGCCGGTGGAGAAGGTATGCGTGAAGATAGACGGGAGGATGAATGCCTAGAGAGAGGAATTGGAAAGGGTGGGTGGGTAAGCAGCTGATGTTCCCGATGTTGGGATTGTGGGCGATCGCCATTCCTGAACGGGCGATCGCCCACGGTGCCACGATTGAGTATCGCAGTATTCCTGCTCTCGAAGTGCAGGCTAGTTATGATACGGGAGAACCGTTGGCCAATGCCCAAGTGACGGTCTATTCTCCAGAAAATCCAGCGGATCCTTGGCTCACGGGAACAACGGATGACCAAGGACGGTTTATATTCACACCGGATTCGGCGATCGCTGGCAATTGGGATGTGCAAGTGCGGCAGGCAGGACATGGCGACATCGTCAGTATCCCCCTGGAGGGGACAGCCTCAAACCAGTCAACCCTGGTCGTTGCTGGTAGCGGCTCCTCTCAGTCGACCTCGCTCTTGCAAAAAGCAGTGATGGCCGGTTCCGTGATTTGGGGATTGGTCGGTACAGCTCTATTTTTCTCAGCGAGGTCAAAGAAACATGCACATTCCTGACGGAATTTTGCCAGCCCAGGTTTGTGCGGCGGGATATGCGATCGCCTTTCCTGTCACCTGGTACTCCTTGCGGAAAATCAACCGCCAGCCTGATCCCACCATGGGTATTCCAAAAGCAGCCCTTCTCACGGCTACATTTTTCGTCGCATCATCCATTCATATTCCAGTACCACCCACGAGTGTTCACCTGGTGTTGAATGGACTACTGGGTGCCGTGTTGGGATACTACGCGTTTCCTGCCATTCTGATTGGGCTCTTTTTTCAAGCGGTCATCATCGGCCATGGAGGATTAACCACTCTTGGCGTTGATGCCCTCATGATGGGTGTTCCCGCCATTCTTGCTCACCAAGTCTTTCAGTTTCGCCATGTATTGTCCCGACGCTTCAATCAGCGTTTTTCGAATGGGTTCTGTGCTTTCTGGGCAGGCATGGTGGGCATTGCGATCGCCTCTCTCATCTTTTTTACCCTGATTCTCACCACCATTCCTTCTGGCTTCGATGTCACAACCGAACGGTCAGCTATTTATGGTCTCACCCTTGCTCACATCCCCCTTGCCATTCTCGAAGGAGCGTTCACAACAATGCTGGTGTTGTTTCTTCAACGGGTCAAGCCTGAACTCCTTGACGATCCTTGGCATCGATCCCTTGTGAGCCATCCTGCCTACAACGAGGAAATTGAACGAGTCTAATCTCCCTTGACCTGATTTTTCTGAACCTCTGTTTCTTTTCATCACGCATCACCTCTTTCAGGTGTTAATTGTTTCTCCGTCATGTTTTGATTCTCCACTGGCTCACGCGTCACATTTCTACCGCTCATCATCCCTCATACCCTTATCCTTATCCCTCGCCTGTGACTCTACAAATTGATGCCTACGCTCATCTCGATTCCTTTATCCACCGATGGAACCCTAAGCAAAAGCTCATGGCACTCACTGCTCTGATTTTTGCTTTTGCAATGGTCGAGACGCTGACGCTGGTTCCAGTGATGTTCGCTGTGACGGTTGTGCTCTACGCACTTTCGAAACTGCCGTTATCTTTCTTGCACTATCGCTTGCGCTATCCTGGTTTTTTTCTGTTGGGCATTGTGTTGCTATTGCCTTGGTTATCGGGCGACACAATTCTCTGGCAGTGGAATTGGCTCAGCCTACGATCGGAAGGAATATTCGCCGTTGCCTTGATTACCTCTCGCTTTCTTTGCATTCTCACTGTGGGACTTGTTTTGTTGGGCACGATGCCTTTCTTGACGACCATCAAAGCAATGCGCTCGTTTGGTCTGCCTCATCTGTTGGCTGATATGACGTTGTTGACCTATCGGTACCTCTACGATGTGGCGATCAATCTCGGAACCATGCGACGTGCCATGCGCCTACGAGGTTTTGGGTACAGTGCACCATCGCGTACTCAGCGGCGGCGATTGGCGTTAATTCCTAGTGGTCGCGAACTGCATCTTTTGGCATCACTGACTGGGAGCTTGTTTATTCGAAGCTATGAGCAATCGGAGCACATCTATAAATCAATGAAGCTGAGAGGCTATGGACAAGCGAACCTCCGAGCCCAGTCAGTAAATCGTAATCAAGAACACACTGTAGCGATCGCCGCCAATCATCCGCTGCCCCTCTGGGGCGACACGTTGCTCCTTGGTGGTATTTTGGCGATCGCTCTGACCATCATGGGGCTGAGTATTTTCTGATCGTGTTCAAGGTTTCCACTTCTTTGTAGTTTCACGGGCTTCCGGTTTCACGAACTTGCTCTCCCTGGTCTTCGTATGCTCCTTCATCTAGGTCGATTGCATCCCTTATGACTCAAACTCAGTTTCCAAGCACTTTTGACTCCGCTGTTCATTCCGCGCCTTTAGGGCAATGCACTGTTGCGATCGCCATTGACGACTTAGCCTTTGCCTACCCCAACAGCAGCAATATTTTGGAGCAGCTGAATCTCCGAATTACCACTGGTGAACGAGTGGGGATCATTGGTCCCAACGGCGCGGGAAAAACCACCCTATTTATGACCCTATGCGGTGTATTCAAGCCAACGGCTGGAACCATTATCGTATTTGGAGATCCGATTATTCCTGGGCGATTTCGGCCAGATATTGGTCTCGTGTTCCAAAATCCGGACGATCAGCTCTTTGCTGCTTCCGTGCGGGATGATGTAGCCTTTGGCCCTGAAAACATGGGCTTGTCTCCAGACGAAATCACGGTTCGCGTTCGGGAAGCCTTAGACCTTACTGGCATGAATTCACATATTGACCGAGCACCTCATCATTTGTCTGGAGGAGAGAAACGGATGGTGGCGATCGCCGGAGTGATTGCGATGCTACCGAGTTTAGTGATTTACGACGAACCGTCGGCCAATCTAGATATGCGTGCCCGTCGTCGTCTCATTCAGTTCTTGCAAGGATCTCGCGAGACGATGCTGATTTCGTCCCATGACCTCGAATTTATTCTAGAGGTGTGCGATCGCGTTATTCTTCTCGATAAAGGGGCGATCGTTGCCGATGGAGATCCGCGACAGGTGATGGGGGATGAAACCTTGATGCTCACCCACGGGTTAGAAAAACCTCATTCGCTTATTCCTCATATCGACCCTCATCATGATTAATGCCCATGACTGGGAAAACTTCTCAGATTCACCTTCTCAGATTCACAACAAAGAAATGAGCGATTGAGGCGCGCTGAGTGCGCCTCAATCGCTCATTTCTTTGTAAATTTGCCAAGTCTATAGGGCCACGACTTGGCAAAGTTCTCGAAGTTTTTTTGTTTTAAGAAGAAAAAAGAGACTTAGGCAGGCATCATGACCTCCACAACTTGTTCAACAGATTGCCCTTGAGCAAAGAGCGAGTGACA
>JBCCWF010000351.1:0-7247 GCA_039194035.1 Cyanobacteria bacterium P01_E01_bin.6
GGTCCCAATATCGTTTGGGTTCATCCGTGACTTGGAAACCTTCTCAGCATTGCAACGAAAAAATAAGGATTTGAGGTGTGCGTTGCGCACCTCAAATCCGGCTTCCTCTATAAACTTTGCCAAGTTGTGGTTATACTTTTTGTCGCTGCACAAGTCCAGTGACGATCGCCAATCCGAAGACACCGAGTAGTGCGAATACAAGGAGCAGTTTACCGCCCTCTAAAAGTCCTGCCCCGAGCGCCACAATAGGTGGATTTGAAATCGCAATGCTGATGATCAAGGCTGGGGCAAATTTAAACCAGGGTGCTTTGGTAAGACCCACTCCATAGCAAACAAAATCAAAGAACCCGGTCATCAGAAACCCGGTCATCAGAAAAAAGTTGCGTTCTAAATGCCGTTTGCTGAGATTATCGATGCGATCCATGAAGCGATCGCCCACCAGTTTTTTTACCAGACCCTGCCCATAGCGTCGTGACAGGAAGAAGCTTAATGAGCAAGAACACAGGTCTGCTAAGCAAATGACCGCTAGTCCCTGCGTAAAGCCCAATAGTGCTCCCGCCAGAACGGAATAGGCGGTTCCTGGCAAGGCTGGAATCACAACACTGGTAAATCGCAGCAAAAAAATCGCCAGCGGTGCCCATACCCCCAACTGATCCACTTGTTCCCGAAGCTGGCTGACTCCGTAGCGATTGACTAGCCATGTTATCAACGCAACCGCGATGACAATGGCGACGAACCATAAAACTTTTGGAATGCGACGCTGACTCATTAGGCACCTCGAGGCGAGCACGGGCAGGTTTGATGCGAGGAGTTCCGAATCAAACGCTCTTAAGATGTTCCCCTACCCGCAGCGCATTGGCAATAATCGTGAGGGCAGGACTAACCCCCGCATTAGATGGAAAGAAGCTGCCATCAACCACATAAAGATTATCGACATCGTGGGTGCGGCAGGTTTGATCTAACACTGACGTGGCTGGATCATCGCCAAAGCGACAGGTTCCGCACTGATTTGCCATCACCGCAAGCGGGGCTTCTGCCCGAGGATGGATGAATCCAGCCTGAAATCCACCCAGCTTTTTTTCAATCGATTTAAGAACATCAAGCCAGCGATAGACGAGGCGATCGTGGGCTTCCAGGTTGTTGGGTTCGTAATCAATACAAAGCTTTTGGCCATTGATTCGCACTCGATTGTCCGGATTGGGTAAATCTGCCGTTTGTGCCCACCAACCAATAGACCGAGTGGCCAATTGCTTCAACCCAAAACCAGGGAGATATCTAGCGACCACAGAGGCTAGTGGAGGAGATTCAGCAAAAATAATGTCAGTTAACAAACCTCCCGAATTTTGAATATGTCCCATGGGATAGGCAAAATCAGCATCTCCCCAATAGAAATCATTGACACAGACTGTTTTTGGAAATGCCCCTGAATTTGACTGGGTACTGACTTGCACGACTGATGTCTTCAGGTGCTTCATCAAGTTGCGCCCGACCAGATCAGAGCTGTTAGCGAGTCCGTTTGGGTGTCGGTCGTTAGCAGATTGCAGCAGCAGCGCAGCAGAATTGACCGCTCCGCAGGCCAACACAACGATATCTGAGAAAAATAAATAGGATTGGTTGCCCACCTCTACCTGAACCGCTTTGACGATCGTTCCTGATGAGTTGGTATGGAGACAGACGACTTTGGCATTGGTCTTGAGGGTCACGTTTGCATGGGCGATCGCCGGTTCAATGCCGCTGACTTGCGCGTCATTCGTCGGATCCTCTTCTTGCCGCGTCAGCCCCAGAGGCAAGGACGAGGGATGCAAGTTTTGCTGGGCGATCGCCCCATAAATCTCAGCGACTTGAGGCTCATGGGCGATCGCCTGATACGGATAGTCTTGACTGTGAACGGGTTCCGTCGGGTCTCCACTCACATCACCGTGAACCTTGTAAAGGTGCTCGGCTTCGGTATAGTACGGTTCAAAATCTGCGTACTTCAAACACCACTCAGGCGTCATCCCCGCCTGATGCTCCACCGACTCAAAGTCTCGCTCGCGCAACCGCAGGAGAGCGGCCCCATAAATTTTGGTATTGCCGCCAATGGCATAGTTCATCTGAGGATAAAAGGGTTCCCCATCCTTGTCGTACCACTGTTCTGATGGGTGATAGCGCTCACGTTTGAAAATATCGACATCACTACGATTCTGTTCTTCCAAGGGCATGAACTCTCCCCGCTCCAGGATCAGAATTTTCTTTCCTGTGGGAGCCAGTTTGTAGGCTAGCGTACCGCCCCCTGCCCCAGTACCGACAATGATGACGTCATAATGTTGGTCGTCAATAATCATGGATTTCTCCTGCGGAGGTCTAAAGAGACAGTAGATGCGCAGTTCACTGAATGGGCTACAGCGTTATCACACACCCGTCAGGGTACACAGCTGTGTACCCTGACAAAATTTCGAGGTTTATCGCCCAATGTAAATAAGCAAAAATAGAACAATCCAAATCACGTCCACAAAATGCCAGAACAGAGAGGTCGAAGCCACGCCAAACTCTCCACCGTCATAGTTTCCAGGAATAAACGATCGCCCCAGCATAATGCCTTGCAGCAGCACGCCTGTCATCACGTGTAGACCATGAAAGCCAGTGAGCAAATAGAAGCTACCGCCAAACACACCGGATGTGAACCCAAACGGCAAATTCATCCACTCCACTGCCTGACCATAGAGAAAGAAGCTTCCCATCGCCATGGTCAATAGCCAAAAAGCACGAAATCCCCACAGATTGTCCTTGTGCAAAAATCGCTCAGCCGCATAAATGACAAAGCTACTGGACACCAACACAATGGTGTTAATCAACGGCTCTCGAATCTCTAGCCCTTCGAACCCAGTCGGTAGCCACTCGGCAGCGTTTGTTTTGTAAACGATGTAGCCTACGAAAAAGCTTAAGAAGATGATGCTTTCTGACAGCAGAAAAACGATGAAACCGAACATCCGGTGATCGTCTTCTTCGTGCGCCACAGAATGAACCGCGTGGGCATTTAAGGTCGGGTCAATATCAACTGTGCTCACTGGCTAATTCTCCAGATGGACTTGCAATTAATGGTTCATCAGTACCGTATCCATAGGGAGCCGACACCACAACTGGAATTTCATCAAAATTTTCGTGGGGTGGAGGAGAGGATACCAACCACTCCAAACCAATGGCTCGCCACGGATTGTCTGGGGCTTCTTTGCCTTGCACCCACGAACTCAAGACATTGAGAATAAACGGTAGCGTCGAAACGCCCAAGAGGAAACCTCCAAGACTCGCCAATACATTCCAAAATGCGAATTCAGGGTCGTAGGATGCCACGCGTCGGGGCATGCCCATGAGTCCTAATGGATGCATGGGAAAGAAGTTTAGATTCGCACCAATGAACGTCAGCGCAAAGTGTAGCTTGCCTAGCCCTTCGTAATACATGCGTCCTGTCATCTTTGGGAACCAATGATAAATGGCCGCATACACTCCCATCACCGTTGCCCCGTAGATCACGTAATGGAAATGCCCAACAACAAAGTAGGTGTTATTGACGTGGATATCGAAGGGAGCTGCCGCCAGCATAATGCCGGTAATTCCTGCGAAGAGGAACATGATGAGCCCCCCCAGGGCAAATAGCATCGCTGTATCTAAGCGAAGCTTGCCACCCCAGACGGTTGCAACCCAGGCAAACACCTTAATGCCCGTGGGCACAGAAATCAGCATGGTCGAAAACATAAACAGCATCCGCATCCAGCTTGGGGTGCCGCTAGCAAACATGTGGTGAACCCACACCACCCCGCTTAGTGCCGTGATAATGACGGATGAGATGACGACGACCTTATAGCCAAAGAGAGGTTTGCGGGAATAGACCGGAAAAATTTCTGAAAAGACCCCAAAGATCGGCAAGATGATGACATACACAGCTGGATGAGAATAAAACCAGAAGAAGTGCTGGTAGAGAACGGGATCCCCCCCTAGTTCTGGGTTGAAAAAGCTGGTGCCTACAGTCAAATCAAACAGCAGCATGACAGCTCCAGCCGTCAACGCAGGCAGACCAAATAGCTGAATCATCTGAGCCGCGAGCACAGTCCAACAGAAGGCAGGCATTCTAAACCAGCCCATGCCCGGTGCCCGCATCCGAAAAATGGTGGTGACAATGTTGACGGCTCCCATGATTGACGAAACGCCAGAGAGAGCCACTGCCAATAGCCAAAGAGCCTGACCATTGATCAGATTCCCGGTGGGATTTTGTAAGCTCATTGGTGGATAAGCCCACCAGCCAGATTGAGATGGGCCACCCGGCACAAAAAAACTGGCCATGAGAATCGTTCCGAAGATAGGAACTAACCAGAAGGCGACGGCATTTAGGCGAGGAAAGGCCATGTCTCGTGCCCCAATCATCAACGGCACCAGATAGTTGGCGAGTCCGTTTAACACGGGAAATGTCCACATGAACAGCATGATGGTGCCGTGCATGGTGAAGAGACCGTTGTAGACGGTGCGATCGACCAAGTCTGCATCCGGAGTAATCAGTTCTCCTCGAATGACCATTGCCAGTAGGCCACCAATGAGGAAGAAGAAAAATGCCGTGACAATATATTGAATACCAATCACTTTGTGATCGGTGCTGAAGGAGAAGAATCGCTGCCAATTATCCGGCGCACCGGGTTGGGGCTGTCCCCGTCCAGTGCCAAGGGCTTCCAACGATGCGTTACTCATGAGGATCCTCTTCTGAACTGGCGTAATTTACGAGGGGGGCTGGAGCCGGTTTGACCGACTGCCATCCCAAACTAATTGGATTCTGTCCAGCCTGGGTGAATTCATCAAAGGCAGGGTTTTCAGCTGCTTTTGGCGGCTGAGAAGCGGCGATCGCCAACCATTGCTGATACTCGTCTGCAGATTCTACGACTACATTGGTTTGATTCGCCGCAAAATAGGTTCCGCTGTATTCAGAGTCTCGCAAGCGATACCGTCCTTCTCGAATCGGCGTGAATTCGAAGTTAATTTCTCGTCCTGGCACGACATCTTGCTTGACTCGGAACGCTGGTACGTAAAATCCGTGAATCACATCGTCTGAGGAAAGAAGCAGTGTTGCCCGCTGATTTACCGGAAGATGAAGTTCAGTGCTGGCAACGTTTTGGTCAGGATAGCGAAATTCCCACGCCCACTGCCGTGCATGAACTTCGATAGGCGGTTGGGGGACTTCCGCTGCTACATCAGACGAGAGGGGGGATAAGGGTGCTGCGTCCGCGATCGCCATCCCCATTGCCAGATGCGAGTGCTCCATGGGGCCAAGAATGCCCATCTGGTTGTAAATCTGAAAGCTATAGGTTCCAATCCAGATGACAAGAGCGAAGGGAATTGCGGTCCAAACAATCTCTAACGTGATGTTGCCTTCAATTGGAGGGCCATCACTGAAGTCATACTTTGTCGATTGCTGAAACAGGATAGAAAACAGTAGCGTTCCCGTGACCCCTAAGAATATGAACGTGCCAATGGTCACCAAGAAGCTGAATAGATTGTCCACTAGCACCGATTCAGCTGATGCTTGCGGAGGCATCCAGGTGTAGGCTTGCTGTCCTACCCACAGGCTAATCACCGCAGCGGCGATCGCCAGCCCTACCAATATCACGATGTTGCGTCGTTTCATGATTGCGTTTCTCGCGCTCTCCAAGCGATATGAAACTAACTCTTTATGGTGTCGTAAGTCGGTGGTCACAATGCATGGTAAAACCGATAAAACCTTGCGCTGCCAGCTGCGCAGGCTTGTGAATTTGGTTTTAATTGTGCCGGGGTACTTACTCGTGTTTAAAGTGCATTGATGTCGCCGCCAGACCGTAAGACTTGGTCTGCCGTGACATGAAACCCAAATTCACCACCTAAATGTGCACCCAACGTACCCTGGGCAAACATCAAGGCAAAAATGACTAATCCGCTGAACAGATACGTCCACTGCACTTGCATGGAACGATCCTGTCGCCAGATGTAGCGCTGAAACCCTCGCCACACCGTCATACCCACAATCAACGCGAGCAACAGAACGCCCCCCAAACCATGCCAAATCATGGTATCCGTCACGCCCAGTCCCCACGAACTAGTAATGCCTTGAGGAATATCGGCGGTTAGGCTTTCGTAGAACCCTGCTGCCACGGTGAAGAAGGTGATAATGGCCGCCGCCAGCATGTTGTACCAGCCCACGTCGAATAGGTTCGAACGAGTCGCGGGAATAGCCAAAAACTTGAAAACAGGTTTCTCCAATGGGAAAAAAGCACCGACGATGTCAAAGGCGATCGCCACAATAAACAAGCCTAGTGTCAGATGCACCAGGTTGGGATGAATGGGAACAACATAGGGCAAATTGTTTGCCCCCATGGCTGCTATCAAAGAAGGTATCCACATTAGATGGCTCCTCCTCGCATCGCTTCGACCAAGGGTTCGGAATGCAGACCATAGACCCAAACCAATTTGTCGCCCAGATAAATCTGAAACAGAACAACCACGAGCAATACGCCGTTGATGCCCAGATACGACAGAGGCAACGTTTGTGGTGTTCGGACGCGAATGATGTAGCGCCATCCGGTAATCGCCGCAATGATGCCTGATAGTGACCAGCCAATCAGCGTATGTAGATTCAAATCACTTGCGGCAGCAGCATAGGGTGACGCCAATCCTGCTTCAATCTGACCAAAAATAATGGCGATAAAAATAGAAACCGTAGCAAAGGTCATGTTCCACCAGCTTACTTCGTATAAGCGAGTGTTTTTGGTGACATAACCTATCACATCACATAGCACAGCAAACAAAACCATCGCAATCACAAAGTGCACCACGATCGGATGAATTGTGTCCGGATAGGGCAAATTGTGATTGTTCAACGGAGGAAGGTACTCTAGCATGTCTCCCTAAGTGATACTCGACAGCCCATTCTGAAGGATGCGACGAGCAAAGATATTAACGTATGTTCCCTTTGCAGTGTAACGATATGAATCTAATTCTGAGGGGGATGATCACTAACTTTTAAGACTTGTATCATACCTTCGCGAGAGAGTTTTATCGCTGTCGCCATATTGGTTCGGGCGTTTTTATGTGGACGCTTTGCGCCCACACAAAAACATCCATGTTCAAATGAAGGTATCTACAGCTGGCGTTTAGGGGCTTGCTAGAAAATAAAGTACGGCTTATGTGAGTTGATCGCTGGAATGACGTAGATACGTCGAAATCACTTAAGTTCCTGATTTGGAGGCTAATCA
>JBCCWF010000352.1:0-7238 GCA_039194035.1 Cyanobacteria bacterium P01_E01_bin.6
CCTTAAAAATTTACAACTGTCACACTCTTGATAATACCAAATACTCATTACCTGGGTTTTTTAAACCCTCACTAAAAAAACCTGGGGTGCGCCCCTGTGGGGCGCTCCCCAGGTTTTTGTTTTTTTAGTTGAATAGCGCCAAGCTACTTAAATCCAAGTGTTGTCAATCCAAGTCATGAAGCAACGCTCCCCCATGGTTTGGATGATTTACAGGCCATTCCCAATCAAAATAAAAGGCGCCCAATAGTAGGGGTGTTCATAGGATTGACTGGGGATACTGTGACCGGCTGTGCCGCGATCGAATTGCGTGATCGAACCGTTAATGAGAGCGATCTGAGATTGTCGAAGCGCTTCAGCTTTTGGAGGCACATCCTGTCGTTGAAGTGTGCGGTAAAACGTGGTCATCAAAGCCTGCGTCCCACCGTCATCAACAGACCAAAGGGAGGCGATCGCCGCCCGTGCTCCTGTGCGTTGAATTTGGTACCCAAACCCCAACACTTCTTCACCATTGCCCATCTCTCCCCCCCAAGGCTGTTTGACATGCACTCAGCACAACTAACTCAACATTTCGCAGCGTCCACGTCGCGATATCTCGTAGGGTAATGCGATCGCCATTGCCAAACAAAATAAAGGATTCTTCTGGTTCTCCTGACACAAACTCCGCATGGGTTGCGAGATGTATCACCGTATGGTCATCCATTTGAGGAATCGTCGTAGCACGGCTAAAGTCTTGATTAATAAGCTGGGTGGTTGTGGGTACCTCTGCTGCAATCAAATCAACCTCTAGCCCTGCATAGGGTAGTCCCACAAAACTAAACTGCCGAGTCCCAACATCTACGGTGTAATTACTCTCTCTATCCGCGAATGCAGCGGCCAGCACATTGAGGCTTGAGCGAGGCGGTGTATCGAAATCTGTCAAGGAGGCAGCGGTAACTGTTGTTGTGCGGAATTGTTGAATGAGCCATTTGTCATCATTTCGTAGTGCCGCAAGGGGAATATATCGTAAGGCACCATCCGGCGCAAAAATAATCGTCTCGGCCTGGGCCGCTACAATATCCGCTTCAAGGGGACGAATGAGCCAGTCATAGAGTTGTTCCGCCGCTTCCCAATTTGATCTCCTTGGGTTCGTCAACATCTGGCGAAAATTTGCGATCGCCTCATTCACCTCCGTTCTATCAACAGGCACCATTCGTCGAATCGGCGGAGAATAGGGGGTGACCAACACAAGCTCTAGCCGATCGTCCAGAATCAATGGATAGAGCAACACAGCATTGTCTAAGGTTTGGAGATTGTCTTGCAGCGCATTGAGCTGTTCGAGATCAATCGTTTGGCGTCGGGCCGTGCGACTCAGTTGATTCGTCGCGTCAATGACGTCTGAACGATCTAAGAAATCATCAAAACTTAGAACTAATTCTTGCTCCATCGCAACCAAATCCGCTAGACGCTGCTGCTGCGCGGACGTGCGATCGCCCAGAGGAATTTCCCTCAGACGCTGAAGCTCTACTCCTTGAATCACTGCATGTTCATAGAGATTCAACAAGCGCTGTTCGGTCTCAAGGAATTCAAGGACTTCCGTGGTGCGATCGCTGCCTCGAACATCATGCAAATAATCATCAAGCTCTTGTACTTTGAGCAAATCCATCACATGCTGGGCTTCAAGCACTCGATCCTGCTGGAGCAGCAAATCAGCGAGGGAACGGTAAGTATATGCCACCGATTGGGTATAAGGTTCCTGAAATCCAGGGGGTAAGCGGCGCAGTTGTTGACGAACCAATTCTCGTTGGTTGACTGATTGCTTGTAGAGCAGGATTGCCATTTCCGTTTGCCCTTGCTTTTCCGTCAGCTCAGCAATGTCACTGAGCAGAAACCCCTCCAATTCTCTAAGCCCTCGCGCTCTGGCAACATCTAATGCCTGAAGATAGACGGCGATCGCACCAGAAAAATCTCCCCTCAAACGATGTACCTGAGTCAGAAACCCCAGAGCATAGGACTGGTTTTCCAAGTCGTTTTGTGCTTGGGCAATGCGAAGGCGGGGCTGTAATACGGCGATCGCCTCCTCGTAATTACCCAACGCGGTATGCAGTTCTCCCATCTGCTGCAAAACAACAGCTTCCCCAACCCAGTCTCCTGCATCTTGATAAAGCTGTCGTGCTTCTTGTAAACGGGCGATCGCCTCATCTCGCCGCCCCGAATTTGCCAATTGTGTGACTTGGTTCTGCAAATCTGCGGCCTCTGGGACACTTGCCGTTGCGACGCATCCCCACTGCACAAGAGAACAGTCAGAAAATCCCAACGGGAACGGAATCAGACCGATGCCAATGAATCCAATGGCGCTTGAGCATAGAAAACGAAAAAACGGACGAGACATGCTCATTGAGCATGCCCAAGGGATTCGACGTTCAAAAGTATCCATACGTAAGTATCCATACGTAATTCTTTGCAAACCATTGTTTATAGGTCAGTCTTCCTCATCGGTTTGTCATAAGTACCTCGACACCATTAAAAAACAAATTCAAAACCCTGCGCCGCCTACTGATCGGTCAGCGCAGGATTTGGAAGGATACGCTTAATGCTGGCTGGCTACTTACGTCAACATTCAGACCTGAATGACTGTTCCTATACAATGGTCTCACAGTCATCATCACTCGGTTTTCAGGCGCTTATCCTAGTGCAGATCGCTGGTACCAAGGGTTGGTACTCTAAAGGCGATCGCCAACGGGTTCCTTTTTCTGCATTTTCGAAAAATGACATCACTGCCATAGGCGTAATCGTCACACAGGTGACAGTGGGTTGGGGGGAATCGCACCAGAATGGTGAAACGTGCTGCACATGCGGCATCTCAGACTGGCCAAGTCGTAACGCAAGTGCAATTCGTAATGAATTTTGACCCTTCGATGCAGTCATCTGTAACGCTATCTCAGATTGCACGTCATCAGGCTGCACCATCCTGCCCCCTTCCACAGCAGCTTTCTTTCTGGCATCTCTGGAACATGAGTTTTGGATTCCTGGGTATCCAGTTTGGCTGGGGACTTCAGATGGCAAATACCAGCGCGATTTTTGAATATCTTGGCGCAAGTGCTCATCAAATTCCAATTCTATGGCTTGCGGCTCCACTCACAGGTCTCGTTGTTCAGCCAATCATCGGTAACTTGAGTGACAACACGTGGGGCATTCTTGGACGGCGGCGACCCTATTTTCTGGTTGGAGCCATTGTGAGTTCCACGGCTCTCGTCCTCATGCCAAATGCATCCAGTCTGTGGATGGCGGTGGGAGTTTTGTGGATTTTGGATACAGCTGCCAACGTCAGCATGGAGCCTTTTCGAGCATTTGTCGGAGATTTGGTTCCCCCAAGGCAGCGGACTCGGGGGTTTGCTGTTCAAAGCTTATTGATTGGCCTCGGTTCGATTACGGCCTCAGCACTCCCCTGGCTTCTGAGTCATGGGCTTCACTTGACTCAGCCCAACAATGCCAATGCCGTTCCGTGGAGCGTGGAGTTATCTTTCTACATCGGAGCTGCGGCCTTTTTGGGAACAGTTCTATGGACTGTTGTCACGACAGAAGAGCGTCCCCCCAACGATATGGAAGCCTTTAGGCGTCAGCAAGAAGAACGCTTAGGCGCGCTTAGTACGCTCCAAGAAATTATGGACGCCTTGAGACACATGCCAGCAACGATGCGTCAACTAGCCTGGGTGCAATCCTTTAGCTGGCTGGGCATGTACTGCATGTTTTTGTACTTCCCTCCGGCGATCGCCCACAACATTTTTGGCGCCCTTGAAAAAAGCAGTCCACGATATACGGAAGGCATTGAATGGGCGGGACTATGCATCGCAATGTACAACGTTGTATGCGTCGGGTTCTCATTTGTGCTCCCCAAACTCGCAAAAATTACCAGTCGCCAAACCACCCACATGCTATGCCTCTCAGCAGGTGCCGTCGGTTTAGGATCCTTGCTGATTGTGCCCAATCAATACTGGGTGTTGGCTTCCATGATTGGTGTTGGCATCGCCTGGGCTAGTCTTCTATCCATGCCCTATGCCATGCTCATGGGTTCCCTTCCTCCCAAAAAAAGCGGCATTTACATGGGAATTTTCAACTTTTTCATTGTGCTGCCTGAAGTCGCTGCATCTCTGGGGTTAGGTTGGCTAATGATTCATCTACTTGGAGACGATCGATTGCTGGCTGTTGCCTTAGGAGGCGTGTTCATGGCGATCGCCGCCCTCCTAACGCTACGCGTTGAAGATGGGTTCAACACGTCCCACCATTAGAAGAGGGCGAAGACAAATCAACGATAAGTCGCTATTCGACCCTTGTTTATTCAATTCGTGGATTTACAGGCATTACAATATGCAAAGAGCATCGTGTAAGATGCTGAATGCTGATACTGACTGATCGCTCTCACGACTGATTTTCCTTAGGTTTCACTTGCTAGGCTTAGTGCACGTTTATGACCGACGCACCTGTTTCTCGAATTCGAAATTTCTCAATTATTGCGCATATCGATCACGGCAAATCGACCTTGGCTGACCGGTTGCTTCAGGTCACCGGGACTGTGAGCGATCGCCAGATGAAAGAGCAATTCCTGGACTCGATGGACCTAGAGCGGGAACGGGGCATCACCATCAAGCTCCAGGCTGCACGTATGACCTATCAAGCCAAGGATGGCGAGGAATACATCCTGAATCTGATTGACACGCCTGGGCATGTAGATTTCTCCTATGAGGTGTCCCGGTCTCTAGTGGCCTGTGAAGGTGCGTTGTTGGTTGTTGATGCGTCTCAAGGAGTCGAAGCACAGACCCTCGCCAATGTATACCTCGCCCTAGAGCATAATCTTGAGATTATTCCCGTCCTCAACAAAATTGACCTTCCTGGTGCAGATCCGGAACGGGTAAAGCAAGAAATCGAAGAAATTATTGGCCTAGACTGCAGTAATGCTATTCTTGCATCTGCCAAAGAAGGCATCGGCGTTCCAGAAATCCTAGAGTCCATCGTCTATCTGGTTCCCCCTCCCAGCGAAACCGTCGAAGAGCCCCTGCGGGCACTGATTTTTGATAGCTACTACGATGCCTATCGAGGCGTCATTGTCTATTTCCGGGTCATGGATGGAACGCTGACGAAGGGCGATCGCGTCCGTTTGATGGCATCTGGAAAGGAATACGAAGTGGACGAAATCGGCGTGCTGTCTCCCGGTCAAATTCCCGTTAATAATCTACATGCTGGAGAAGTGGGATATTTCGCTGCCGCCATCAAATCCGTTGAAGATGCTCGTGTAGGCGACACCATCACTCTTGCAAAAGCCCAAGCCGCATCGCCCCTGCCTGGATATGCGGAAGCAAAACCCATGGTATTTTGCGGCCTGTTTCCCACTGATTCTGAGCAATATGAAGACCTGCGCGAAGCCCTAGAAAAGCTGAGACTCAACGATGCTGCGCT
This sequence comes from Cyanobacteria bacterium P01_E01_bin.6, assembly GCA_039194035.1. Taxonomy (GTDB): domain Bacteria; phylum Cyanobacteriota; class Cyanobacteriia; order CAKZMO01; family CAKZMO01; genus JBCCWF01. Next base: position 5,431 of record JBCCWF010000352.1, read on the forward strand.
CCAATATGAACCAGAAACATCCAGCGCGATGGGCTTTGGCTTCCGCTGTGGGTTCTTGGGCTTGCTCCACATGGAAATTGTGCAAGAACGATTAGAGCGCGAATATAACCTCGACTTGATTACAACGGCACCTTCTGTGATTTATCAGGTTACGACTCTTGAGGGTGACATACTGATGATTGACAATCCCTGTCATCTGCCTGACCCACAATATCGAACAAAAATGGAAGAACCGTATGTACGGGTCGAAATGATTGTTCCCGAAGAATTTGTTGGCGCATTGATGGAACTGAGCCAGAATCGTCGCGGTGAATTCAAAGATATGAAGTACTTGGCTCAGGGGCGTACAAACCTGATTTATGAAGTGCCGCTAGCGGAAGTGGTCACCGACTTCTTTGACCAGCTCAAGTCTCGCTCTAAAGGCTATGCCAGCATGGAATACCAATTGATTGGCTATCGCGAGAATACTTTAGTAAAGCTGGATGTCATGATCAACAGCGAGACCGTTGATCCACTAGCAACCATCGTACATCGAGACAAAGCTTACTACGTTGGGAAGGCGCTTGTTGAGAAGCTTAAAGAGCTAATTCCTCGCCATCAGTTCAAAATTCCAATTCAGGCGGCCATTGGTAGCCGAATCATTGCCAGTGAGAGCATTCCCGCGCTCCGTAAAGACGTCCTCTCAAAATGCTACGGGGGTGACATCAGCCGAAAGAAAAAGCTACTCCAGAAACAAGCAAAGGGCAAAAAACGATTGAAGGCGATTGGTACTGTAGATGTGCCTCAAGAGGCTTTCATGGCTGTGTTGAAGCTATAGATTTTCCACTGCCCTATCAAGATAAGTAGCTAGCCATAAGTAAACGTAACCTTTCAAATACTGTGTCGCCCGCGCATTGGGCGGTACAGGGTTGGGGAGTTTGCTTTTAATAATGCTTAGGTATTTATTGTTGATATCTTTACTGTTCTGATGTGGTTTGTTGCTTTATCTCTTGTGAAACATAGGCTATGCTAATTGAGCTAAATATTTGAGATGAAAATTCTAGCCTGGTGGGCGATCGCCCCGACTACCTGTCACTGCACTAGGCTCTGATTGATTCCCTGTTTTGAAGCTGAACGAGGTATTGAGGACGTCACCGCCATGTCTGAGTTAGACCGATTCCCCTATTCTTCAGCCGACCCCAACATCTCCGAGAATAAGGTCAACGTTTCCATTGAGATTGATGCTGATTTACTGCGTCAAATCGGCTACTTAACCGAAGAACCAAGCAAAGTCATTGAAGTGGCAGTACGCCAATGGCTAAGAAGCGGGGCACGACGCGATGATGACGTCACTCGCACTCTTGAGCGCAATCCTCCTGTCCCAGCCCGAGGAGAATGGAACGATTGATGCAAATTGCTCAGCTCTTTAAGAAAAAAGTAATTACCTAATTTTTTCAGCCCTTGATTGTACAAGCAATCAAGGGTTTCATGTATTTGAATAAGACGTCTCTCGACATTCCCCAGTTCTATCCGGAATTGACTCATTCCCTATTGAATCCTCCAATAGAAACAACAGACAACGCTTGCTCAGAAACATCAACAACCTCCAACTCCTAAAACACCGATTTCCTCCTTTTCCCCGGCTGCCTCCACAGTCGGGATTTTTGTTATTTGCTCCTCCCTTGGCGCAGTGATCACTTTTCACATCCACTGATTATTGCTTCCTGACGATATAACTCTATTCCATTCCGCTAAGTACCTGGACGTGAGTAGAACCAGAAACCCAAATCCTCTGCCGCTTGCGCAGTGGGCAGCACAGGATTTGGAAG
>JBCCWF010000353.1:0-7237 GCA_039194035.1 Cyanobacteria bacterium P01_E01_bin.6
ATCAACCCAGGGCATAAGAAGATGAGCAAAAATATCTTTAATAAGTAGCCCATCATAAAGTAGCTGAGGCTTACTTACATCAGCTCTAAGATGTTTAAAATTACCAGTAAAAACATTTTCTAAGAAGGTACACAAGGGAGAATCTGTTGTTTCTATCCTAAGATACTGAAATAGAGAAAAGTCTTTGACCTGCTTGACCTGGAAAGGATGATAAGGCTCAAACAATTCACGGTACTTTCTATCCCAGTTAAGTAGATCCGAAAGCCAAGTACTTCCACTTCTACCATCACTCACTAGCCAAGTGACGTTGTCATATCTTCCAAGATGATAATTTAGACTGGCTAGAGGTATTCGAGAAAACTTTTTAATAGCTTTTTGTAAAATCCTTCTCGTTTTCATCCTTATCTCCATCCAATACTAAATTAACTGCGAGATGATATAGATAAGCTTCACCTTAATCTGTGCAGAGTTCTGGTTGCGATAATTTTAATATTATAAATCATTTTGTGTTCGTAGTATTGTATACACAAGCCGTAACAAATAAGGTTTTCTATTGGCTGATTTTAAATATACAATTTCAACGAAGAGACTATAAGAATTCAATCGTATGGATTTGCTTATCCACGGCTATCTCTATATCAATAAAGGATTATCTAAAGCTGAGAATAGCTGTCTCACTAAAAATCTGTAATCAGACATCGGACGTGCTAAGAGCTTGTAAAAGGATTCAGAAATTTAGCTGTTATGAAAAATAAACAGATAGTTCGAATAGCGTCGACACTTCCTAACGATGAGGTGCTGTGGGGAATAGCTTAAAATAAGCCAGATGGGCTCTCCACTCCCATTGACTCAGTGGCTTCCTTGCTCACAAGCATTTTTTTGAAGAATTTGCTGGTCAGACCATCTCACACCGTTCCGATAAATTCACCGTCACTTTAAAAACTCAACTAGCCATAGTGGATAGCGATTATCTGGAAATATCTTGTACCTCTCAAGCAAACTGACGTTTTCGAGATTCTGCAGACTTGCAACGGCGCAGACTTTGGTGATGCTCTCATAGCTACGTAGATACGAGGACCACTTGCTTCCATTACTTCTTTCTCAATACTGTATCTTTTGGCCATTTTCTTCAAGAAGCACTTCAAATTCTTACATCGATCCTGTCGCTTCAGAAGCATCCGGCGATACTTCACACAAAATATCAAGTGTTAGCCGGTCTAGCATAAGTAGTGCAGACTATAGCAATCGTAGGTGACACTAGAGAAACATACTCATTCAGATACATACAGGAAATGTCTTCTAGTGTTTATACTCCTCTAAAATCAGTGATGACCACCATACATCTTGCCTGTGTATAAGCAGTTTACTGTCGCTCTGACTGGCGGGGAGCTGCTTGTCTCCGCAGCAAGCTAAGAAGTTATTTGCAGTCTTTTTTAGATTTAAAGATAAGTCATTGTTTGCCGATGTGAATTTTGTCAACCATAAAAAGATGCTTAAAAAATAATTTTGGAAAGAAATATCTAATTCATGGTGAGGCCATAAAATATTTCAAAGCAACCGCAGTAAAACAGAAGATATCACCATTTGACTTCTGCAATTATTAAACATCATTTCTAATACGTATTTTCTACTGTGAAGGGAAACATCCAATTGAGATGGCTTTAATTTATTTTTTCTTGTATAAAATCTAGCACTCCTAAGCAATAAACTATGATGTAAAAGACATGATTCTTTTATCCTAACTGGCTCGAGATTAGCTAAGCCAGCCAACTCGACAAATCAATTTCTAATAACTCTTGAAGATTCAATATATCTTCTCTATATTCATCAATTAGATGTAATCTAGCCTCAGAAGATATGGGTGGAAATTCTTTCGTATTCCAGCCTCTAACGCCATTTGCCAAGAATTTTCTAGCTCTCTCTGGTATGAACATCTTCGTTGAAGAACGAATTACGTTCCGTCCGTTAAGGATTCTATCCAAAATTTTATACTTAGGGTTGACAGACACATTTTGACTATTCATGTCAGGAACAAAGGTGGTGTCTACCTCTAAAAATGAAAATATTTCTTGTAAAAGCTCTAGAGGCTTAGACATCAAGTCTTCGAATAGAAGAATCTTTATCTTTGATTTGTCAAATCGTTCGAAATAAGGATTTAGTTGTTTGTAATAATAGCCAGCATTCTTGTAATGCCAGAGGTGTGCCCAATTGTTATTTATTCTATTTTCTTCTTCAAGTAGAGCTTCTGCAAAAGTTAATTTTTCTAAGGCTATTAGATGTTTGTAGCTGGAATAGGCTCTATCAATAGGGTTTCGTAAGATAGCTATTAATTTCACTTCTGGAATATACTTATGAATCCGATCTATAGCTTTGTTGCTATACATATAAAGAGGAGATGCTTCCCCAACAGCAATTTCATTGGTGACACTTTCAAACAGACTTATATAATCTGTAAAACTTGTTACTGAAGTAAAATTAATGGCATTGTCTGGATTTTGAAAATTTAGTTTTTCCCCTTCTAGAGCAAAAAATCTTGGTTCCTTAACCGAACTCATAAAAATTTGTGGATGCTGACTCAGATAGTAGTAAAGAGATGTCGTCCCTGCTTTCGCAGCACCTATAATCAAGAAATTTGGTAAGTTCATGCTATCTATGCTTTCTGATATTTCAGTCATGCTCATTTTGCAAACTATTAAGAATATAATATCCTAGCTGAATATTCAAAGTCATCTTTTTCATAATCTCCTCTTCGATTAATTAGGGAATATTGCTTGATACGGTTGCAGGCGACCTGAGTGCCTCCTTTGATTTTTTCAATGGAGCTTGACTTTAACTCCCTAGATGTTGCTCTATTGTTTAGGCCATCTGGTTAGAAATATCTTATCCGTCTAAGCATCCAGAGGTTTGCCGGTTTTGAGTCATCGAATGGTTTTGGCCAAGGTGCGGTTGAAATAGCGAATAAACTCGATGATGTTGCTCCTAGTCTGAACGGGACTGGGGAAACTGTAGTGTGAGTGGATCTTGTGAATTAAGATGCTGAACCAGATCTCATTCTGGTTCAGTCAGAAGCAATGCTTAGGAGTGAACTCAACCACTAGCCGATGAGTCGGTTTTCTCAAGAAAGCGGCCCGAGTATGCATCGATTGCCCAATACCAGATTGGCCTTTGGCTCCCAGCAGAGGAGGCTAAGCTTTTAGGCCACCTGCAATCAGCACGAGGGCTTTGGACTGATTGCCGTTGTGACTGTCCATCACCAGATGAATAGTGTTAGGTGCATTGAGATATCAAGCCGGCAGAGCATGGAGATGAGCCTTCAGGCTCTGTTGGCTGCGAGTTGGCCACACATCAGATTGGTCAATACACCCTTTTGCAAGGTTGATGGTGATTCCAAAGTCACGCGAGAGGTGCCCATGGCTTTACCCCTTGGCTGCACGCAAGATGATATGGACTTGCATCACCAGTTGTTGAGCGGCTTGGGCTCCATACCAATTTTTCTAATTCCCTCTGCTCCGCTTGGCTCACACTAATTGGGCATGCCGTCATACACGGCATCGGTCTCATCCCCCTATCCCTACCTATCAAGGGGAGAACTACTTTCGCCAATCAGTAATAGTTCCAATCTTGCCCAAAACCTCATTCCTTACCCTTGTTCCTAATTTTGATTCATCGCCGACCTTCATCCATTCCCCACCCTGACCCATTGGTGCAATTCGTATTCGACACATCCAGCAATAACAAGTGGGTCGGCAGACACAATTGACTCGGCCTCAGCCCGAGATTCTGCTTCAAATAGCAACATTCCTCCTGACGATTCTTGCCAGTATCCGGTTTGGGCCTGATGGCCTCGGGCAACAAGATCTTCCACATACGCTAGATGGGCGGGAATATGGCGATCGAATTGAGACTTTTCGACGACACCACGCTCGATTTTGGCAAACCAAGGCATTGTGTTACTCTCCATTCTGTTTTCCGAGAGTACTCGATTCTCCAGCCTCACAAGCTGTCAGTGATTCTAGAGGTGTCACAACCGCACTCCGATATTCTCAACCCCGCGTGCGGGTCTGACGTATAGGTCACTGCGCACTGACAGAGCTAGGGATAGGATGACCGTGAAGACAGGATGATTGCGAGGTACGAACGTTTCCCATGAGGAACACACTTCGCTATAGCGATACGCAAATATCCGCTTGGCTTAGGGGATTACTGACCATTGCTTGGGCCGACGGCAATTACGACCCTGAAGAGCAAGTGGCGATTGAACAGATTGCACGCGAGCAGATTGCTCCTGCAGTTGACTTACCCAATCTTGACCCGATTTCTCCGACAGAGCTTGCAAGTCAACTGGGTACAAATACTGATTCTAGCGAAAATTTTTTACGGACAGCAGTGATGGTTGCATTGGCTGACGGGGTAATCTCAGCCTCAGAGGTCGAAATGTTACGTCGCTTTCAAGCCGCACTCGACCTGAATCTGGATGTTCTGGACTCGCTAGACACCACAGCATACGACCTTGAGCGTGATGAAGAGGAGATGAGGGCTATGTCTGCGCAACTATCGACTAATGTGACGTCGCCTGCCAATGGCGATCGCCCTTTGGCAGTATTGGCTCCTCTGAAACACTGGCTTGATGACATGGACATCCACGACCCTCGCGTGGCTCGATTTATTTGCAAAATGGTTCCCGCCCAATGCCCCTTTGAGCGAGACGTGACTGTGTTTGGGAAAAAAATCATTCACATTCCCCCCATGTGCAAGCTCAATCCTCTATACGAACAATTGGTGAGCTTGCGCTTCCGTTCTTTATCGTACTTGGCCGACGATTGTGGAGAAGATGTCTCCCAGTACTGTTGATATCTAGCGTTTACACTGACGCATCAGCGCCACCACTAGCGCACACTCTGTTACGACCTCACTGAATTGCAATGGATATGGGTAGGCTAAGCTAGCGAACTTCCCTATAGGTCACTTGATATCGATGGCGGAGTCCCCCCGTATGACCCCGAAGTCGTTAGTTTACGACGCTCGAAGGACAATCTTTTTTACCCAGGATTTGCAAGGGCGGTTCTGGGGAGTTCGGTGGGAAGGCGCTGCTGATTACGGAATTCGTACCGAGTGGTTGGTGAGTGGAAAAGCGCAGTGGGAGCCATCTCATCGAGATCGCTACTTTGCGCTCCTTCAAGAGGTTATTTCCCACAATCAAAACCGACGAACAACCGTTTACGTGCTGACTCAAGGGCACATTTTGCAGTTGGACTTGCTGCTTGCACCGCTCGTTGCACCCGATAGAGAGGCTGTAGCGATTACAGCTGTGGGGACAGTCATGCGAGTCAAACAAGCATCCTCATCGTCTAGTGCGATCTCAGCACCTGCCAGTCTGCGATTGGCAGAGTCGCTAATTCAGCAGTTGCGCCATACGCTAGATGTCGAACGAATTATCGAGCAAGCGGTTAATCTATTAGGACACTGGGCTGGATGTTCCTCGTGTTTGATGTCACTTTACGAGGTAGGGCAGCCCTTCATTTCCAGCAAGGCCCAATACCTGCGCGCGACAGCTTCCACTACAGCGATGGATGAACAAGTGGCTCTGGTGGATGCACCTCTAGCTATGCAAGCCTTGAAACAGCAGCGACCAGTGGTGACAGATCGCCACTTAACCTTGGCAACGTTCTATCAAGGCCATGCCAACGGGTTACTGCACTTTGAGTTTGATTTTGAGTGTCCTTCTATTGATGCCGTCCAGCTTGCAGAACTGGAGATTGTTGCCATGCATTTGGGGACGGCATTAGCTCACGCCCAATTACTGGATCAGAGCCGCCAGATTGGGACCCGTTTGCAGCTTGCCAACCATACGCTACGGCAAAAAAATTCTGAACTGCAGCTAGCGCGCGAGCAAGCTGAATCAGCCAACGAGCTTAAAAGTCAGTTCCTGGCCAACACATCTCATGAGTTGCGCACACCACTCAATGCCATCATTGGTTTTTTGCAGCTCATACAAGATGGCATGGCCGAATCGCCTGAAGAACAAGCAGAATTTTTACAAGAAGCACACCGCTCTGCCCTGCATTTACTAGCCCTGATTAACGATGTGCTGGATATTGCCAAGATTGAGGCTGGCAAGATGACCATGGAGTTGGCTCCTCACGAGCTGCGGTCTTTGTTCGATGATGTGGAAATTAAAACTCGCTTGCAGGCCACTCAAAAGGGACTGTTGTTGCTATTCAGTCTCCCTGCTAGCGACGAACCAATTTTTGTATATGGCAATCATCAGCGTTTGTTGCAGGTCATGCTGAATTTGGTAGGGAATGCGATTAAGTTCACTCACGAGGGGAGCGTGACAGTGACGGCGACCCTAACCGAGACCGATGCCTCTATCTCGGTTCAAGATACGGGCATTGGCGTTCCTCAGTCTCAACAGGCTGCTCTTTTCAAGCCGTTCACTCAGGTGGATGGTTCTAGCACTCGACAGTATGGAGGTACAGGCTTGGGGCTGGCAATCAGTCAAAAGCTGCTGCAAGCGATGTCGGGGTCTATTTCGTTCTTTAGCGACGGCGAAGGATACGGCTCGACCGTGACGATTTCCGTTCCGCTGTTTACCCAGTCGACCGTTGTTGGAGGAGATGGAACGGCTTCCGATCCTGACGATCCTCCGACGTTGGGGGAAGATCTACCTCGACAAGTTGTGGATGTACCAACGTTTGCCGAGAGGGTTCCACGTCCTCAGTAGGCTACTGAGGCGGCTGTTGGGGGCTGGATGTTCCCGCCAATGTCCCCCAGGGCAAACGCATACTCAAGCAGCGAGAATGCGTGAGAGATAAGCGTTGTCCCATCCAGCTTTGAGGCGCTTTGCCTTGATACCCACCTTGGCCGAGGTGTCCTGACGCAACAGGTTGACGGCGACATGCCGTATCAGAGCCAGATTTTCTGGAGCATGGTCTTTACGAACCCGAGAGGCATCTTCATTGAAAGCCATATCCAAGACCCAATGGAGCTGATTTTCAATCCCCCAATGACTGCGTACAGACCGGGCGAAGCGTTCGACATCCCCATCTAGACTGAGCAGATAATAGCGCTGCTCGATAGTGGGAGCTTGTCCGGGCTGCAAAATGACCCAACCGTCGGCACCGTGGTCGCGTAGGACCTCGGCAGGCAAATGACGTAGAACCTCGGCACCCAATTGATATAGGACTTCGGCGGGCAATCACGGATAACTTCGGCACCCATAGATCGTGTTCACCAA
>JBCCWF010000354.1:0-7217 GCA_039194035.1 Cyanobacteria bacterium P01_E01_bin.6
ATAGAGCGCAGCAGTGTAATTGAAAATTTCATACTCAAAATATTTAGGATAGTCAATAGGGCAAGCTCTCGTTTTAGAATGGGTGCTTGCTTTGGTTTTTAAGGAATTCTTGTGCTGTTCGAGCTTGTATTTTAAGGCGCTCAGCGCCTTAAAATACAAGCTCATTAAGCTTTTTGTGAGTTGAAGCCATAGGTGGTTAAGTAGAGAGCCATCATTAAACGTATCCTCCCAAATGCTGTGCCACCCGCTGCACAGGCGGCACAGCATTTACGTTTTGGTTTTAATGACGGCCAGGTACTTATTTGAAAAAGCTATTTGGGATACTCGTTCTCCGAAGGAGTTGATTCGTGTTGGGTCATGATGATCGATGTTAGAGTCTCTGACTGAGCGCATGACCGAGAGAGACTCCAGAAGACAACGCATGTTCTATCGTCTGGCCTCTACACCAGTCCCCCGCGCAGCCAATAATTCCAGGCGATAGGGTGAGTAGGAAGGGATGGACTGTTGGCTTTTTGCAAAAGGAGTATCGCCACAGGTGAACTTGCATCCAATCAGGATGTTGAAGTGCGGGTTCTTTGAGCTGATAGCTTAGACGTTCAAGTAGGCGATCGCCTACTCCCTGGCGATCTGTTTCATGAAGATACTGCTCAGCAAAGGCTGGACTACTTTGGCTGACGACAATATGGGATTGAGCATGATCGCGCTCTTCTGTGTTTGCCTCCGGTAGATGAGCGGTGGATAAATCGGGCGATCGTGTTAGCCCTACCCAATCAATATCAGATCCTGGAGCGAAGCAAATTTCATCCCACTCGGAGCGACGTGTCGGGTGATTGAACTCATGGCTTGCCGAGTAGCCTGTGATAACAGTGAAACACGGGGAAAACTCTACTGATTGAACAGCATCGAGGACGTCTGACGATAGCCCGAGTTGTGTTAATGGAGCTAGCAGTGTGAGGGCTTGGGGTGCAGGCATTGCAAGTACGACAGCACGAGTCTTGAGTACTGGCTCTCCATGAGGGTCGGTGTAAATCTCCCACATGCGATCATCTGTGAAAGGTAGAGATTGGACGCGATGTTGACGCCTGACATCTAATCCACGGGCCAGATATTTGGCGATCGCTGTCATTCCATTCGAGGGGAGATAGCCGTCAGCCTGGGGTAAGACCTGATAGCTGCCATCGCAGTTCATCGCCACACGGGTTCGTGGCCAAGAGGTTAATTGAGGTGTATCGGCATCAGAAATATTTTGCATCTCCTGAAGGAGGGCTTTGGTGTGTGCGCCATGGGCCTGAAAGTATCGAGCACCATAGTTGAAACATGTGTTCCCAACTCGTCGAGTGGCCACTCGTCCTCCCAGCCCCTTCGATTTTTCAAGCACAATCGCGGAATATCCATGAGACTGAATCTGGCGGGCACACGATAATCCCGCAAAACCCGCCCCGACTATTGCAACATCAACCATTTCTGATTCACTCAATCAGACACGTTTCCATCCTGTCATGGAGTTGACAAGATGAAGAACCAATGGGCAGTGCTAGCGTAATGTAAGACAACTCTGTCGGTGTTTCAAAAACCTCTATAAATGCGTAACCGTTCCACATATCACGTTGGCTGAGCGGAGTCTAAGCCAGATCTCTGCAAAAGTTCCATTCGACTTTGCTCAGGGGACGGTTACCCAAATTCAGTGTTTGCTGACTTGCAAGTTGCTCTATCTCTGATGGAATGAAAGACTTGTGATTAAAATAGTGTTCAAACGTATTTTCAAATCATGATTCATCATGGATGAGCTGAGAGCTGGCCTAGAATTGGCAACTGATGACGAATTATCATTGCTAACGGACGTTTTATTCCGTCCACGATTTAATCCTGTCGATTATGCTCTTGGCAAAGACCTGATGGATATTCAATGTCAGGAGCGTGACCAGTGGCTAGATGATATTGAGCAACGGTTTCGTTTCTTGGCGGCCGACGGCCTCACGGTTATTCGTCGTGAAACACATTTAATTAGCTATCGAACGGTATTATTTCAACTCTGTCGCCACCTCCAGATCCGTATAACTCCAAAATTGAGCACGCTCGATATTGAATCCGAAGTATTTCTCCACGTCCTTGAACGTCTATGGGATCGGTTGCCCTCTGATCAACGCGTTATCATGACGCAGAATGTGCAGCAATCATTGCAGCGCTTTGCTCCCGCATATCCTGTTCCATCGGCAATTCAACGGGATCCGATTCGACTCATGCTGAAAGGGAGCGGCGCGGTCATGATCAGTTCTGTTATTCGTCCGTGGATATTACAACAAATTGCTCGTCAGTTTGCGATTCATTCAGCAACCTATTATGCGGCTCAACAAACCCTAGTGAGAGGTGGAACTGCGATCGCCACTCGTGTGCAAAGTCATGTTGCAACACGCGTTGCCAAACGAGGCATGGCGATTACAGCCGCTCGCTATGGAGCAGCCCGTAGTGTTTTAGCGGTACTAGGGCCTGCTCTCTGGGTGTGGTTTTTTGCAGATTTAGGTTGGCGGGCGATCGCAACCAATCACTATCGTATTATTCCTTGCGTTTTTACGTTGGCTCAAATCCGATTGCTTCGCTATGAAGCGCTCTCTAGAACTGCTTAACCCATCATCATCAGTCGATTGTTAATGTCACGGCAAGGGAGGGGCGCTGGGAGAACGGTACGAGAGCTACTATCAGTTTTCATCAGGGCGATCCCTCATTGCTTTAGCTCCCACCACGTTGATGATGAGCTTAAAGCGAGACTGATTCCGAGAGAACAAAATGGCAGGTGTGCCACTAGTGGCCTCAACAAACTGTTGATCTAAGGAAACAAAAAGAACGGTGTCTGCGTATCCTCAATCTCACTACACACTATTGGGCGTATCCCCGTGGGCATCACAGATTGATATCCGTCGGGCATATCGAGAACTCAGCAAACAATACCATCCCGACACGACGCAGTTACCGATGGCGATCGCACGAGAAAAATTTCAGGCTCTAAATCAAGCCTATGCTACGTTGAGCAGTCCTGAACAACGCCTTGTTTATGATCTTCACCACGGATATTCTCATTTTTCGGTCATCCAAGCTCCATTAGACCCACCACAACATTCCCAAGGCAGCTCAAAGTTTGCCTCGCGTAATGCCTATCTCGATCCGAGCGATCGCCCTCTTTCGTCTGGAGAACTATTTGCAGTTCTACTACTGGGAGGGACAGTGGTTGGCTGCCTTTTACTTGCTGTGTTGATTAGTTTAAGTAGAGGTGACCTATCAATGTAGATCGAGGTCGATCGAGACATCATATTTCAACAATCTCTCACAAGAGACGCCACAACATGCCAGACAATGTAATGTATTATTAAGAAACATAAATTCCTGATTGCTTCTGATTTTTTGTGTTCCTCGATTTATCTCCAGTAATCTCTGCGTCTCAAACGATGAAAATTCTAGGGATTAGACGATATTAGAGTTTAAAAAGTCTGATGGACATGTTCTTCCTTCGTAAACTTTTGATTCGATATTTATCATCCATGAAGAGATACTGAGAAGAACAGAGAAAGTTGAGTCAATTGCGTATAATTTGTAAAGTGTTCGTAGTAAATCTAAATTTCTCTTTTTACTGCTCCTCTAAATAAACCCATTTCTAAACGTCTCTGGTTGTTAAACCTTTTTAGTGATGCCTCGGATATTGATTATTGATGATGATGCTTCTATTTCTGAGTTGGTCGCTGTCAACTTAGGGATGGCTGGCTACGATGTGAGTCAAGCCGCTGATGGCATCAAAGGGCAGGCCATGGCCCTTCAGCTAATACCAGATTTAATTATGCTCGACCTGATGCTTCCTCGAGTGGACGGTTTTACGGTTTGTCAGCGACTTCGTCGAGATAGTAGGACATCGGATATTCCAATCTTGATGTTGACTGCTCTTGGGCAGACCCAAGATAAAGTTGACGGCTTTAATGCTGGGGCCGATGATTATTTAACTAAACCATTTGAGCTAGAGGAAATGTTGGCTAGGGTCAGGGCTCTTTTACGCCGTACTGACCGGATTCCTCAAGCGGCTAAAAGCTCTGAGATTTTAAACTATGGCCCATTGACGTTGATTCCAGAGCGTCTGGAGGCTATCTGGTTTGATAAGACGGTTAAGCTTACCCATCTTGAGTTTGAGCTGATTCATTGTTTATTGCAACGTCATGGCCAAACAGTGTCACCAGGCGATATCTTGCGTGAAGTGTGGGGCTATGATCCTGATGACGACATCGAAACAATTCGTGTACATGTGAGGCATCTGAGAACCAAGTTGGAACCTGATCCTCGTCACCCACGGTATATTAAAACGGTTTATGGGGCAGGGTACTGTCTTGAGTTGCCAGCCGAGAGTGTTAGCTCTGGCGAAGAAGGGGACATGGCAACATCGCAAGCATCTTAAAAAAGTTTGAACGGTTCTGATAAAAAAATGCCTAACCTCCAATAGGGGTTAGGCATTTTTTTAGATGTATCAGGAAGGCAAATAGATCAAGCTACCTATTTAAGTGGGTGATCACAATTAACCCCAAACCTTGCGCTGCGCGCGTAGGGTTTGGGGTTTTGGTTTTAATGAAGTCCAGGTACTTACTATGCTAAAGCAGCTTCACGCTCTTTAACTTCTTTGATCACTTCCTCAGCAACATTGCTTGGACATGGAGAATAGTGATCAAAAGACATTGAGAACTGTCCTCGACCGGATGTCATTGTTCTCAAGTCTCCAATGTACCCAAACATTTCACTCAACGGGGCCTCTGCCTTAATACGTACGCCTGTTGGGCCTGCTTCTTGCGATTTAATCATGCCTCGTCGACGATTAAGGTCACCGATGACGTCACCCATATAGTCATCTGGTGTAAAGACGTCAATGTCCATAATGGGTTCCAGCAACTGAATGCCTGCTTTAGGGACGGATTGACGGTAAGCAGCTTTTGCTGCAATTTCAAAGGCGATCGCCGATGAGTCTACCGGGTGGAACCCTCCATCAGTCAACGTGACTTTCAGGTCTACGACAGGGAATCCAGCCAATGGCCCTTTGTCGATGCTGGTTTCGAATCCCTTCTGAACGGCTGGCCAATATTCCCGAGGAACATTACCACCCGTTACTTTGGACGCAAACTCAAACCCTGAACCGACTTCACCAGGTTCAATAACGTAGTCGATCTTGCCGTATTGTCCAGAACCACCGGATTGTTTCTTGTGTGTATAGCTATCTTCAAGGCGCTTCGTAATAGCCTCACGATAGGCAACCTGAGGCTTACCAACCTCGACTTCCACACCATGAGTACGCTTCAGAATATCAACCTTAATGTCAAGGTGAAGCTCACCCATTCCCTTAATGATCGTTTGACCACTTTCTTGGTCAGTTTCAACATAGAAAGATGGATCTTCCTGAACCATTTTACTGAGAGCCATGCCCATTTTCTCGTTATCACCCTTCTTTTTAGGCGAAACGGAAATTGAGATGACTGGATCTGGGAAAACCATCGGTTCCAGTGTTGCTACATTCTTTGGATCCGACAGCGTGTGGCCTGTCTGGACATTTTTCAGTCCGACAATCGCAACAATATCTCCTGCCTGAGCAGACTCAATTTCTTCACGGGAATCTGCATGCATTTCCACCAAACGACTGACTCGCTCGGTTTTTCCGGTTGCCGTGTTCAGAATGGTATCTCCCTTAGACAATGTTCCGGAGTAGATACGGGTAAACGTCAATGCCCCAAAGCGGTCATCCATAATTTTGAATGCCAATGCACGCAATGGTTTCTCTGGGTCAACAATGGCAAATTTACCAGTTTCATTACCTTCAAGATCAATCTCTGGCTGCGGATTGACTTCAGCGGGATTAGGGAGGTAATCAACGACGGCATCCAACACAAGTTGAACACCCTTATTTTTGAAGGATGAACCACAATAGGTCGGAAAAAATACAAGGTCACGTGTCCCTTTACGGATGCAACGCTTAATATCTTCGATATCAAGCTCTTCTCCTTCAAGATATTTTTCGACTAAGTCATCATCTTGTTCAACAGCGGCCTCGATGAGTGCTTCACGGTAGGTTTCGACGTCATCCACCATGTCAGCGGGAACGTCTTTAATCTCGTAATTCATGGGATCGCCAGAATCATCCCACACCCATGCTTTACGAGTCAGTAGATCAACAACACCGACAAAGTCATTCTCGATTCCAATGGGCAAAACCATGACAAGAGGCTTTGCAGCAAGAATGTCGTCAACTTGCTTCACCACTCTGTAGAAGTCACCACCTGTGCGATCGAGCTTATTAACGTAAATAATTCGTGCAACTTTTGAATCGTTTGCATAGCGCCAGTTTGTTTCAGACTGAGGTTCAACGCCTCCCGATGCGCAAAATACACCGACACCACCATCAAGTACTTTTAGAGAACGATAGACCTCAATTGTGAAGTCAACGTGACCAGGGGTGTCAATGATGTTTAGCTGGTGGTCTTTCCAGAAACAGGAAGTTGCAGCAGATTGAATCGTGATACCACGCTCTTGTTCTTGTTCCATGAAGTCAGTGGTTGCTGCACCTTCATGAACTTCGCCAATTTTGTGAATCTTACCTGTAAGTTTCAGAATCCGTTCCGTTGTGGTCGTCTTACCCGCGTCCACGTGGGCAAAAATTCCGATATTTCTATAGCGCGTGATGTCTTTACTCATATTTGCTCTCTAGTTTCCAGTGCTACAAGCTGTGGTAACCACCTTCAAATGTATTCAGATAGATCAATGTTGCCCTATGGAATCCACGCAGTGCAAACTCAATCACTTGAAGCGGCTAAGTTAAAATGCCTTTCGTGTTTGCCATCTTGACATTACCGATTGTAAAGTATCGCGACATCAACATGTACACGACCTAGCGAAGATTAAAGGATATTAAGCACGACACGCTGCTTCTCTATCATTTGGGTAAACGCTGTAGCTCAATTTAGATTACCCATGAATCTATTCTAAAATCTGGACGGCTGATGTGACCTGGATGCTGTGATGTATTGTGTAGCGATCGCCGAACCTTCTTAACAGCACCACATTGTTTACTATTCTTATGCACATTACACGCATTATGTGAGTTATTTAAAGTTCTTGTATATCAAGGGTTTTGATTAGCCTCCAAATCAGGAACTTAAGTGATTTCGACGTATCTACGTCATTCCAGCGATCAACTCACATAA
>JBCCWF010000355.1:0-7217 GCA_039194035.1 Cyanobacteria bacterium P01_E01_bin.6
ATCAAGCCCACTTCTCTGGTTCTATTTTTTTAGATTTCCTACACCTTTCAAGAATCGCTCTACAAAAATCACACTCCGGGACTTGCCAGAAAATAAAGTACCAATAGAGGAAGTACCAATAGAGGGGCGGCGAGCTTGGCCCGCCGCCCCTCTATTGGGTATCTTTTTTATTTGCAGATCCCTAAACAGGTTCGTATTTAAGGCTAAATAAGCTGTTCGTTATTGAAATTGCGTGGTTGTTCCTCGCCTCCGGCGAGGGAACAACCACCAAAATACACAAAATAGGTGAGTTTTAGCTTCCCAGAATGCAACGGCTTGAAAGACAAGCATCAAATAGCCTGTATTTTTCTGGTTAAAATCATCGACTGAATCAAGCGCTGACAATCAAGCGCTGACAATTTAAAGCACGATTCCCTCAAAAGAGAAGTCATCTCTTTTGAGGGAATCGATGATCACGTGCCTGACAATATACAGGAGCAGCAGGGTTTGTCTTTTAATCCGGAATGGTGGGGCACGAAGCGCCCCACCATTTCACTAAAAGTTTCTCGGCTTACGTTTTAATCCAAGGCATTAATCCAAGGCAGGACTATTTTTTGACAACAAGCGTGCTTGCCAACATATCGTGAAGAGCCTGCTTTCGCTCAGTGAAAGCAGCCATGATATAGCCAATCAATAGGATTAAGCCTGACAGAATCTTCGCGAAATACCGTCCAGTCGCTTGCATGAACGAAATTCGCCCACCATCAAGATCCGTCACAACAATTCCCAACGCCCGTTTGCCCAACGTTGCTTGATACTTAGAACTTTCTTGTATTGCTGAATATAGCCAGCCAATAACCAAACCGACAACAGCCCCTAGCAACGTAGCTAATGCTGCCGCCGCATCACTGCCACCACCGGCCACTCCTATCACCAAGCCGACAATGAAGCCAGCTAGATAACTAAGAATATTCATGATAATGCCGTCTAATAATGCTGCCGCGAACCGTTCCCAAAAACTTGCGTAATTCATAAAATTATCCTTGCTTGCATACAAGCACTTATCCAAGAAACATACAGAATCGTTCCATTTATAACCTTTCAATGCAGTGCTAACACACTAGACCTAGGTTGCTTCATCAATGCATCGTTAGAGATAGTAAGTAGCTAGCCATCATTAAACGTAACTTCCCAAATCCTTTGCCGCCCGCGCAGCGGGCGGCAAAGGATTTGGGGTTTTGGTTTTAATGGCGTCCAGGTACTTACCCTGTACATTTCTCATACATCGTCTACACGAAATAACCCTGAATAATTCATATAAACCTTGGAAACAAAACAAAATTCTTGATTTTTCTTTACACGAAAAACATTTACAAAATCCTACTTAGTTGCAGACATAGTTGAGACTACTCACGCGCTATTTTTACTAATTCCAACCTGATTCCAACCTAATATCGATGAAATTTATGGATTGCATTTTAAGGCTGAAAGCATTTAAACAGCTAAACATCGCTGAGTAAGAAATCTGCTTTAGAGGTTTCGACTAATGTCTAATAACCATCACATAGGTAGATGATTATCCTTAATGGACAATACGACCTGCGAGGTTGTTTACATGCTTCCGGCGGTGTCACAAACCTTAGCTAATATTTTGGTACATGACACATCACTCAATAGCACTGAGTGTATTAGCTTTAATCCACCAGGAGAGAAGTTAACAGGTTGTCCAGGGTTCCATATTTATTGCTACAGCGTTGCAGAACGTATGCCTGACCATATGGCTGAAACGCATCATCCATTCATCTCACATTCGGATAACTCTGATGATTCATTGCATTGGTTTGATATCTGTTTTGTCATCATTGCTCAAGACCATACAGCATTAGGGACGCATCAATTGCTTTCTGAAGCGTTGCGGTCTTTTCTCAAGCATCGATTTCTTGATGAAGAATATTTGGTTCCAGAGCTTCAAGGGTTTGGAAAGTTGTCCATCACAATTACACCAAATTCAATCATTCATCCGTCGATATTGTGGCAGTCATTAGGAGTTCCGATTCGCCCTGCTCTGTATGTAACAGTGACAGTTCCAATGCGAACGAGACATCATTCTCCATGTGTTCAGCATCAATTTAATCTTGAATTAAATTGATGCTATTTGTCCGTCTAGATATTCTATTCCAGACATAATTTACTGATGTAATCTGATGATCTATTGCCTCTCTTAAATACTTTTTTAATACGCTGTTTTAATCAGTTGATCCGAATTTGAATTCTTTTTTGAATGTATCAATATGATGTTCTGACTCATTAAAAGCTGAATTGGATTTATCTATTTAGCTACCAATTTCTTGATTGTGTCCACTTAATTTGCAAGTGAAACTGCTATGCCAAGACTAGATTACTTTGCTCCTGGTGTTTACATTGAGGAAGTTCAGCGAGGCAGTCGCCCTATCGAGGGTGTGCAAACGGCGATCGCCGGCTTTGTTGGCTTTACTGAAGACGTCCGAGGAGGGGCTGAACTATTCAAGCCCATGCTGGTGACCTCATGGAGCCAATATTTGCAATACTTTGGGCGTCCGATGTCCGACGGCTTCACCGACTATGATGCATATTTACCGCACTCGGTTTATGGGTGGTTTCTCAATGGTGGTGGTCGGTGTTGGGTGATGAGCCTTGGCACTCAATTGCCTTCTAGTGCGGGACGCGCCGCAAACACCACTGTCGATGTGATGCCTGCAGGTACGGTGTTGCCGAGTCGGAGCCAACGTCCCAGTCTTAATATCAGCCTGCGAATGATTGGGAGCGGAGATGCAGAGGAGTCTGACGAACCCACAGCATTAAGCACGACACACGGGCATGGCTCTCTCACCGTTGCTGGCTCTGCCTTAACGATTCTGATTCGCGATGGCAGTCCAAAAGATTCTGCTCCCCACGAAACCATTGACACGGGTGAGTTTTTTACCATCAGTGTTCGCCGTGGCAATGAAGAACTGGAACGGTTTGAGCACCTCTCAATGCAGCCAGATGTCGAGAGCGACGTTGCCAATTACGTGGTGACGGCACTGGAAGACTCTCAATTTGTTGAAGCCCTTCACATTGACCCCACCCAAGGACGCCCTCTCAGCCGTCGCCCATCCAATGGCCTCTATGAGGTGAGTCCGCCTCCATCCACACCAAACGCGCGTCAATTCCCTCGCGAAGTTCATGGTAGCCGCGACAATCGTACTGGCATTCGTGGACTCTTCGAGATTGATGAAATCACAATCGTCGCCTGTCCTGACCTGATGAAGGCGTACCAAGAGAGCTTGTTAACGCTCGACCAAGTTCACGGTGTGATGGAGTTGATGGTGAGTCTGTGTGAAGGAGCTGCGGATGGTGATATTCCAAACCCGCCCAACCGAATGATTATTTTGGATCCACCTCCCGACAAGGTAAAACCACAAGACATCAGCAGCTGGCTTGGTGACGATTTTGGACGGCGATCGCAGTTTGCAGCCATCTACTATCCTTGGATTCAGGTTGCAAATCCTCGTACTGGCCAACCCCTCCTGATTCCACCCTCCGGCCACATGGCAGGCATCTGGTCACGAAATGATGAAACTCGTGGTGTTTACAAAGCTCCAGCCAATGAAGTGCCTCGTGGGGTGACTGGACTCGCCTACGACTGCAACTTCCGCGAGCAAGAGTTGCTGAACCCAGTTGGCATTAACTGTATTCGTCCATTCCCTAATCGCGGTATTCGTGTCTGGGGCGCTCGAACGTTGGTGGAACCTGATGTGACGGAATGGCGCTATATCAACGTCCGCCGCCTCATCAGCTACATCGAGAAATCCATTGAACTCGGAACCCAGTGGGTTGTCTTTGAGCCGAATGACCAGGATCTCTGGGAACGAGTTAAGCGTACGGTCACCAACTTCTTGACAGGACTATGGCGACAAGGTGCGCTCTATGGGGCGTCTCCATCTCAAGCCTTTTATGTAAAGTGCGATGCAGAACTCAACACCCCAGACACCATGATCCTAGGCCGCTTATATGTCGAAGTAGGTGTCTGCCCGGTACGCCCTGCCGAATTCGTCATCTTCCGTGTTAGCCAGTGGACAGATCAGGATGAGGGATGAGCTTA
This sequence comes from Cyanobacteria bacterium P01_E01_bin.6, assembly GCA_039194035.1. Lineage (GTDB taxonomy): Bacteria > Cyanobacteriota > Cyanobacteriia > CAKZMO01 > CAKZMO01 > JBCCWF01. The sequence continues at coordinate 4,103 of JBCCWF010000355.1, forward strand.
GGACGAGGTGATGGAGTGATGGAGTGATGAGTAAAGGTGTGATGGAGTGATGAGTAAAAGTGAAGACGTGTTGCACAGCTTTGCCGCCCTACTTCTATGCCACTCCAGCACGTTACCCTTCACTCCATCCCCCCATCACCGTTAATCCCCTCATCACCCGTTACCCGACGGACAATCACTACCCCATCACCTCTTCAATCACTTCATTACCCGTTACTCAACGGACAATCATTTCACGTTAGATATTTAGATACGGAGGAGCCGACCCATGCCAATGCCGGGTTTTACCACAGGCACGAGTACTTATTATGTTGAATTCGATGGATTGACAGGCTTGCAGATTAAGAGCATGTCTGAAATCAGCTATGAAGCGAAGGTAGCTGGCAACTCAAAGGCGATCGCCAGCACCTATAACGGCAGTAGCGGCGTCGTGACCGAGCGCCAAACCACCTCGGGTGGATACGAGACAAATCCCACGATGACCATTGAGGTCTACATGAGTGGACACGAGAAAAGCGCCAGCTACAACCTCTACAAATGGTTTAAGTCCTGCGTGCCCACGAGTGATGGGGGCGACGGTGACTGGGCCAATAACCGGAAACAGGCATCTGTCGTCATTTACGATGCCGATGGCAAAGGCGAAGTCATGCGCTGGAACCTCGACCGGACATGGATTAAGAAATATGGCATCTCTGATGCAGATGTCGGTGGCAATGACCTCGCCGTGGAAACGTACGAATTTGTCGCAGAACACATCGACAAAGTATCGGCAATTCAAGCAACGGACGATGGTCCCATTGCCAGCATGACACCTGTGACCAGTGCTAGCGCATTTTAATGTCCATTTGCTGATGGACGTATAACGTAAACCAGGAAAAATTTAACGGGATTGTGGGACGCTGAGTGCCCTACAATCCCGGCTTATAAATAAGTAGCTAGCCATCATTAAACGTAACCTTCCAAATCCTGTGCCGCCCGCACCGCGGGCGGCACAGGATTTGGGGTTTTGGTTTTAATAACGTCCAGGTACTTACAAGCCTGCTGCTATGACGTGAATTGTAGATTGGGGTTCACCGTTTCAGCCCCATCCATTTCCGAACCCTAGTGTTCATCACCCTTCGTCAACCGATTGCCAACGTAGCTCATTTCATGAGCACACTGCTGAATTTTTCACTTTGCCAGGAGAGAACCCACCATGGTTTTTACGATGGACTATCAGTCCCAGGTCTCTGCCATTGAATACCTGACCTTTAGTCGCTTTTATTTCGAAGTTGATGGTATGACTGAGCTTTTAATCGCAAAAGCCAGTGGCGTCAAAATAAACGTCGAAACCACTGACCAAACAGCTCCCATCGGTTCAACCAAGGGAAGCAATGGAGGCGCGAGAACCCAAACCCAAGCCACCCCCACTGGCGTTACGACAGAAAATATCACCTTGGAATTTGTTTCAACGGATGCCAACACACCGCTTTTGGATTGGTATCTTCGATGCCATCCCAAGCCAAGAGATGGTGGCCCCCGGCACCAGATGCAGCAACGATTTGCCTGCTCTCTTATTTTCTACAACCAAGACGGCAGCGAAGGTGCACGATGGAACATCAAGGATGCCATTCCTTCCAAATATAAAACCACTAAGGTATCTGCTGAGGGCAAAGATTTGTTCAAGGAAACCGTTGAAATCGCTCATGCTGGGTTGATTCGGGCCAATATCTAAACCCAAACCAAGTTGGGAACGACAGTTCCCAACTTGGTTTGGGTTTAGCTGATTCTGTCTCTGTGAACACGTTAACCAGGCCAACGGCATTTTTCTTTGGGTACGGAAGCCCATCTGAAAACGTCCCAACCAACGATTCTCACAGACATCGTGACAAGCCAAAACCAATCACAACGTCTTAGGACATTGCAATGAATTTTTCAGTTCTCCCTGAAGTTCTAACCGCGTCACGATTTTACGTAGAGCTGAATTTTAACGGCTCCAGTTCCATCCCTGACGCCTATTTTAAAGAATGCAAAGGGGTTCAATATAGCCAAGAGATTGCAGAAATTGCAGAAGTCACTCCCAACAGTTGGGGAGTCAGAAAGAAACCAGGCCGATTTATGCGAACAAAAGTGCCGAGCACCCGCAAAGTCACAAATCTGACGCTCAAACGAGGGTTGATGACCGATGCCAACGCCCTCTGGGATTGGATGTACAACATTTCAGAACCGAGTGCTGATGCTCAAGGCAACGGAGGATGGGCAAAATATCGGGTCTCTAGCGGCAAGATTGTAATTTATACCCAAGGCGGTGCCGAAGGAGCCATATTTACTTTTTCAAACGCATGGCCAATTAAGTATGTGATGCCGGATGTGGGCGTGGGTAGCGGTGATTTAGCTATCGAAGAACTTGAAATTGCCGTAGAAGATTTCAGGCGCATCTCATCCACAGCCTGAGGAATTGACAGGTCAATCGCATATCTATTTTAGAAGCGTTGAGGAAACGCACAGTAGTGGCACACAGCCATGCATCCCCTCATAAATCCATGCCCGATCCTTTCATTGCTAGGTAATTCCATTATGCAAACTGAATTTGAATTCACCCTCCCTAAAGGCTATCTAGATGCTCAGGGTAATGTCCATCGTCGTGGCATCATGAGGCTTTCGACAGCAATGGATGAAATCGTGCCCTTGCGCGATCCTCGTGTGCGCGCTAATCCTGCCTATGCCACGGTGATTATCCTGGCGCGTGTGATCACTCACCTCGGGGCATTAGACGACATTACCCCCACCATTATTGAAGGATTATTTGCCTGCGACTTGAATTTTCTTCAGCAGTTTTACCGTCACATCAATGAACTGGAAGAAAGCGAACAAGAGCATGTTCTTTTAAACACCAATCAACCCGAGGATTTAGTCGATCACTCGATGCCAGCAAGTGTCCCGGCGATCGCCTAATCAATCGATCAATTACCCTACTATCCGTTACCCTGCTATCCGTTACCCAGAACCTCGTCTTAAAATTGGAATCTGTGGTTTGGGTCTATAGCAGTCCGCACATAGGTTAGGACATATATTTTTGTGGTAAGCCGCGCGGGGCGCGGCGTTGCACAAAAATTTTGGTTCAACTTAAGAGCGG
>JBCCWF010000356.1:0-7197 GCA_039194035.1 Cyanobacteria bacterium P01_E01_bin.6
TTATGTGAGTTATTTAAAGTTCTTGTATATCAAGGGTTTTGATTAGCCTCCAAATCAGGAACTTAAGTGATTTCGACGTATCTACGTCATTCCAGCGATCAACTCACATAAGCCGTATAATATTAAGGAATGGAAGAGAAAAATTCTCGCCATGGTGAAAACCGCGATCGAAAGGGATTCGATGTCACCGATTTATGTATCTGCCTCCATGGTGTCTCAGTCCCAGTCTTCCGTCGCCTCAGTCCCAGTCTCCGACTGGGATTGTCTCTAGGAGGCTCTGCCTCCAGGTCGCTCTGTTTGGAGGCAGAGCCTCCGTGGCGGTTCCCAGTCGGAGACTGGGAACCAGGAATGGTGTCTCAGTCCCAGTCGGAGACTGGGAACCAGGAATGATGTCTCAGTCCCAGTCTCCGACTGGGATTGTCTCTAGGAGGCTCTGCCTCCATGTCGCTTTGTTTGGAGGCAGAGCCTCCTCGTGGGTTCCCAGCCGGAGACTGGGAACCAGGAAAACTAGGAAAACCAGAAAATCCCGATTTGTTTTCCTGACGTGCAGGCGTCCTGATACAGTTGCAGTCGGACGTTAGTGTGCATAAAGCAATGGAATCAAGCTTTTTAACGACCGTTTTTCTGCCCCTGGCCCTGTTTATCATTATGCTCAGCATGGGGCTGGGCCTCACCGTTGACGATTTCAAGCGGATCTTGGTTCAACCCAAAGCCGTCATTCTCGGACTCATTGCCCAGCTACTGCTGCTGCCACTCATCGGATTTCTGCTGGTCAACCTGTTTCCACTCACGCCAGAACTGGCCGTCGGTGTGATTGTGTTAGCAGCCTGTCCCGGCGGCCCAACATCTAACATGGTGACGTATTTAGTGCAGGGGAATGTGGCTCTCTCCATCACCCTCACCGCCATTAGCAGCGTCATCACAGTCTTTACGATTCCCCTGGTCGTTAACCTCGGCATGCAAACCCTCATGGGAGAAGCGGTGACCCTTCAGCTGCCGTTCGTCATGACGGTGCTCCAAATTGCCATCATCACCCTCATCCCCGTGACCATCGGCATGGTGCTCCATCACTACGCTCCTCGCTTTGCCGCCACCATTGAGCACTGGGTCAAGTGGCTGTCGCTATTCTTCTTAGCCTTGATTATTGTTGGCCTTTTGGCACGGGAGCGCGCCAATGTCGCCAGTTTCTTCGCCCAAGTCGGCTGGGTTGCTCTGTCGCTGAACGTGACCACCATGGCACTAGGATTTGCGATCGCCCGTCTAGCAAAGCTGGATGTCCGCAATGCAAAAGCCGTTACCGTCGAAGTGGGCATTCAAAACGGCACCCTCGCGATTGCGATCGCCAGCGCACCTACTTTTTTAAATACGCCAACCATGGCAATTCCAGCCGCAATTTATAGCCTGATCATGTATGGAACAAGCGCTGTGTTTGCCTGGGTGGCTCGCCGCCAAAACGCTTTGTTTGAACGTAACCCATCTCAGATTGACTCATCTCACGATTGAAGCATAGGTGTTGAGTTGTGCCGATACCGATTCTCAACGCTCAGGCTACCGATCAGGTAAATACCGCGACCTCACTGAGAGACTCTGGCGTGAGGTGATTGTGGAGTATCTCACCATCCCGAAACCAAACAATGCGTCGGCTGAGGCGAGCCACATCTGGCTCATGGGTAACCATCACCACCGTCATGCCACTCGCGTTCAATTCCGAAAAAATCGCCATCACTTCCTGCGTCGTGTGGGAGTCCAACGCACCCGTCGGTTCATCAGCCAGCAGCAACACAGGACGATTGACGATGGCACGGGCGATCGCCACTCGCTGTTGTTGCCCTCCCGACAGTTGATTCGGGCGATTTTGAAGACGATTGCCTAATCCCACGCGCGTCAACGCATCATGGGCCTTTTCCTGGCGCTCCTGCATCGGCACGCCCGCATAAATCATCGGCAACATCACATTCTCGATGGCCGTCAATTGAGGCAGGAGATGAAATTGCTGAAAGACGAATCCAATTTTGCGATTGCGAATATGGGCGAGTTCTGCGTCATTCAGACCAGCAACATCGACATTATCTAGGTAATACGATCCACTGGTGGGGCGATCGAGGCAGCCGATCATATTCATCACCGTGGACTTTCCCGAGCCAGATGGCCCCATAATGGCGCAATATTCACCCGCCTCCACCACCAACGACACGTTAAATAAGGCACGCACTTCGGTGTTGCCGCTGCCATAGATTTTAGACACCTGTTCAAGGCGAATAATGGTTTTTGGCGTCAGGTTCAGATTCACTACATACTCCTCAGTGCCACAATGGGATCCAATTTTGCGGCTTGTCGAGCCGGGACAACGCCGAAAAAGAGACCGATGCCTCCAGAGACAACCACAGCAACCGTTGCGGCCACTACGGAAATTCCGGGCTGAAACGGCGAAACAACCCCAATCAGCAAGGCACCGCTAATGCCCAGCCCCGTCCCAATCACCCCGCCTGCGGCAGATAAAATTACGGCCTCAATAATGAACTGCACCAAAATGTCCTGTTGCGAGGCACCCACAGCCTTACGTAGGCCAATTTCCTGCGTCCGTTCTCGCACCGACACCAGCATGATATTCATGATGCCGATGCCGCCGACCAGCAGCGAGATTCCGGCGATCGCCGCTAGCATGATCGTGAGGGCGCTGGTGATGGTTCCGGTCACCTCTAACAAGTCTTGTTGACTGTTAATCGTAAAATCGTCTTCCCCAATAATTTTGTGGCGTAGGCGCATGAGGTTGGCAATTTGAAATTGCGCTGCATCCATTTGCTCTTCGTCGGATACCGATACACTGATATAGGTCAACTCGACGCCATAGGGAGAGGTCCGACCGACCAAGCGATTGGCCATCGTTGTGATAGGGATGATAACGGCATCGTCATAGTCCAGCCCTAGATTTGACCCCTTTTCATCCAATACCCCAATCACTTGGAAACTGACATTTTTAATCCGAATTTGTTGTCCAACGGGGTCACGGTTATCTATCAACCGATCGGCAAGGTCAGGCCCCAAAACCACTACAGGATTACTGCGACGCATATCAAGATCGTTAAAAAAGCGCCCGTACTGTAAGGTGAAATTCCTCACGGCGGTAAACCCCGGTGTGGTCCCCACAATGGTGGCATTCGAGGTGCGGTTGCCACGGGTAATCAGCCCTCGATCGTTATATTCTGGAGCAATATTATCGACAGAGGCCACCTGTTCGAGAATGGCTTCGGCATCTGCCAATACAAGAGTCTTGGGTACGTTGAACGTGGCGCGCTGAGTTTCCTGAGAACCTGGAACCACAAACAGCACGTTCGGCCCCAACCCTTCGATCTGCTCAGACACGTACTCCTGAGCCCCTTCACCAACACCGACCATCATGATCACAGAGGCATTGCCAATGACGATGCCCAGCATCGTTAGCCCACTCCGCAATCGGTTGGCGGTCAGGGTTGTCGTGGCCATTTTCAAGCTTTCAAAAAAATCCATAGGCCTTATTCATCATCCTCTGACGTGCGGCCAAAGTTCAGATTTTCCAAGGTTTGGCCGGGGGGAAGTTCGACAAAAATGCGATCGCCCGCATCGACGCCTTCCAAGAGTTGAATTTGATCACCCACTTGAGGCCCAATGGTGACCTGACGGAATCGAATGCGCCGATTCTCACCGGGAACCAGCACTCCCTGCTGCCCATCTTGGCTCACAATGGCAACCGTCGGAACCACCAAGGCATCTTGCAAAGCATCTCCGATGAATGTCACGTCTGTTTGCATGCCTGCTCGGAGTTCGTCGAGTCCTGTCACGACCTCAACCGTGACCTCGAAATAGACAAAATCTCCTCGACTCGGATCCACAATTGCTTGGGGAGCAATGCGTTTGACACGACCTTCAAACACGCTATCGGGATAGGCATCGGCCATGATTTCAACGGCTTGATCCGGATAGATTTGGCTGATGTCAACTTCAGGCACTTCAGCCACCACCTCAATGCCGCTGGCGATCGCCACAATCGCGGATGACGATGCCGATGAGGCTTCAGATGCTGATGTCGTCGGCGTTACAAAAGCTCCTTCTGTCGCATATTTCTGACTGATAATGCCGTCAAAAGGAGCACGAATGTAAGTATCTTCTAGCCGAACCTGGGCGATCCGTAAGTTGGCGATTGCCTCCCTCACCTGAGCTTCCGCTTCTGAAATATCTTCAACTCGACTGCCATTTTGGAGTAAGTCAAGCCGATATTGAGCCTCCTGGGAAGCCTGTTGCTGTTGCCGCAGCGTCGCTTGAGCGCGATCGCGCTCATTGATATAGTCATTCAGCTCATTTTGAGAAATCGCCCCTTCTTCATACAGATCCTGATTCCGCTCTAGCCGATCGTCTGCCAAATTCATGCGAGCTTGTGCATCCGCAATAATGGATTCAGATTGAGCAAATTGAGCTTCAGCTTGAGATATGTCTTCAGGACGATTTCCCGTGCGTAATTCAGCTAACCGTGCTTGAGCTTGTTCAACCTGTGCCCGAGCCCGAGCTACGTCCGCTGCGACATCATCGCTTTTCATCCGTGCAATGACCTGGCCCTGCTGAACGCGATCGCCTTGTTCCACTAAAAGCTCTGCCAATACATCTGAGTTTCGTGGACTCAAGTTAACGGTGTCTGTCGGCTGAACTGAACCACTCGCCGTAATCCGTACGGCCAAGGCCTGAGCCTCAACGGGAATCGTGAGTTCTTCAATCGCGTAGTTGGTCGCTTGTTGATGCTTCAACGCAAACGCAATTGCGAGGCCACCTCCAATCACTCCAACAGTAGCAATGCCAACAATCCAAAGAGCAGGACGTTGAACTTTACCAAGGATAGGAACTTGCATGAGAATTCAGTTGCACACGCATTACGTTGATTGAGTTGAATCGTATTTTGAATGGTATCGTCTGCAGCTGAGAAAAATTTCTCGTCGCTGACGTTATCCATGTCTCGTTTACACTACTTGTACTGTAACGACTCAGTGGGGTGATGCCTTCCTGCCCAAGAATCATCCATGTGGGGGAAGTGACACTTGGTTAAGTGTCCATACAGACATGACTCTAATCACCCGGAACTTAATTTTTGCGTAATTGAACCTTAAACTGCTTTTTTTAAGATTTGCTTGGGACTGCAATCTTTACTGATGGCAGAACTCCTTGATCCAGGAAACATTAGCTTCTGACTCTTCAACCTGATGTCGTAATGGCAACCCGTTAAGCAGCTAACCATTATTAAACGTAACCGTCTAAATCCTGTATTGCCTGCACAGCAGGCGGCACAGGATTTGGGTTTTTGGTTTTAATGACGTCCGGGTACTGACTGGCTAGATCGGCATGCCTGGCTAGATCAACATGCCTGGCTAGATAAATAGTGGCATGTCAGATGATACGTAGTTGCCAACGATTCTTTTGCTGTTGACGTTATCCAAACATCTAACTTGTCGAGCCGGAGCTATTTTCATAGCTGTATTGGAGTATTAAAGAAATGAGTCAAGTCGCAGAGTCAGCGAATCATGAGCAACATGAGCTTAAACAAAAAAGCCCGATTGTTCAGTGGTTAAGCGTTATATGTCTAGTCTACTTATTAATAGTTGCGGTTGGCATGATTGGAGCAGGCTTTAAGTCTGCAACAGGAGAAAGAGCTGAAGAATTATTCGCCTTTGCAACCAATCCATTTATGGGGTTGATTGTCGGGACAGTCGCGACAGCTCTAATACAATCTTCAAGCACTGTCACATCTATTATTGTGGGTTTAGTTGCAGGGGGCTTGCCAGTTGTTACCGCCATTCCGATGGTGATGGGAGCCAACATTGGCACAACCATTACCAATACGTTGGTGAGTGTAGGCCATGTCTCCGATAAAAGTGAATTCAAGAAAGCATTTGCCGCTGCGACTGTTCACGACTTCTTTAATCTGCTCAGCGTAGTTATTTTTCTGCCGCTAGAAATTTTATTTCACCCGCTAGAAAGAATGGGGCTGTTTTTAGCAAATGCTCTTGTCGGTGGCGGCTCCATGAGCATGAACGACTTCAATGTAGTAAAAACAGCAACAAATCCTGTTGTGAACCTTGTCAAAGGAGCGACTCACATTGCTCCTGCTCCGTTCGATGGCATTTTGATGATTGTTCTTGGCATTGGACTGATCTTCTTGACCATCACATTTGTTGGCAAGTTGCTGAAGGTGCTCATGGTCGGTCGTGCAAAAGATATCTTGCACACAGCGATTGGCCGTGGCCCGATTGCGGGTATTTTGGCTGGAACACTGATTACAATTTTGGTTCAGTCATCATCGACCACTACAAGTTTGATGGTTCCCCTGGCTGGAGCTGGCGTATTTGGTCTGGCTCAGATTTATCCATTCACATTGGGAGCCAATATTGGAACCTGCATTACGGCTCTGTTGGCAGCCACGGCAGTTTCAGGAGCGGAAGCTGTGCCTGCATTGGAAATTGCAATGGTTCACCTGATTTACAACACCTTGGGTGTGATCATTATTTATGGCATTCCATTTCTCTGCAAATTGCCGATTGTAGGCGCTGAAACCCTTGCCACAGTGGCTTCTGAACGCAAGTACTTGGCGTTCATCTACATCCTGTCTGTTTTTTTTCTCGTGCCGGGTCTTTTGCTAGGCATCACAGCGCTTACCTAATCGGATTGAATTCGATTCTAAAAACGAACGATATCCGAACACGTGGACACACTGTCCCGACTATTTTGAATGGAGGTTTTCATCATGAGTGAGAAATTGAGCTACGTTCAGCAGCTAGAGACCCGGATTGCTGAAACAAAAGCAACTCTTGAACAACTCAAATCTGAAAAAGAAAACGTAATGCTGACTGCTCAGCACGAAGAGATTGAGAATCTAGAAAAATATCTTGATCAGGCTCATGTCAACGTTAGGGATTTATCCGCAGCGGCTGAAGATGCATGGCATGAACTCAAGGAATCAATGGATCAATTGATGGAGAACATCAATGCTCATCTAAAGCGCCTGCTAGGTGGTTCAGACGATGGTCATTAGATAGATGCCGCCCCTCTTCTCTGGGATTTTACTTTTTTGCTCATCCCTTAGCTATTTAAATTGCGTGGCTGTCTTCCGCCTCCGACGGGAGACAGCCACAAGAATACGCAAAATAGGTGATCTTTAGCTTAGGGACTTGCTAGAAA
>JBCCWF010000357.1:0-7185 GCA_039194035.1 Cyanobacteria bacterium P01_E01_bin.6
ACGCCCGCAGTCGCGGCACTTATAGTTTTGCTTGCCTCTTCGCGTTGTACCATTCTTTGAGATGTCGTGGGAGCCGCAGGTGGGGCAGGTCATTTCTATCGCCATCGCTGCTATGCCGCTGTGAACAGTAGATAGGTCATGGTTTTCTCTATCCTTTACATTAGTGGACTACCAATTCATCCACCATAGACGCCTAGCAATTTGGATCGGGTTCTAAAGTTGACTATACTGAGCCTCGGTAGTAACCGTCGCCATTCAACGCGTCAGGTTGCCGTTGTCTGTACCATCACATTCACCTCCATCCGCACTAAAATGTAAACGTGTCAACGGCCTGCCCAAGTATTATAGGAAAACCGCAACCAGAAAAAATGCAGGAAATCTTTATAAAAAGGGTGAACATGGTAGTATCTGGAAATCGCAGTTAATCATTTGCTAGTCAGTAGATGGGCATAAATAAACTCACGTCAAAAAACCTGGGAAGCGCCCCTGAGGGGCACTCCCCAGATTTTTTGGTTTTCAGTTTCATAACGCCGAGCTACTTAAATGAGTCATAGATGCACCATTCTAGGAGGTAGAAGAAGTGCAAAGTGATATGCAGAGCGACGCCAGTAGTATTCAGGTTAATCGAGGAGCATCCGTGCCTATTAGAGTCGGTGTTATTGGAGTTGGCAACATGGGTCAACACCATACCCGTGTTTTGAGTTTGCTCAAAGATGTTGAACTGATTGGTGTTGCTGATCTGAATGTTGATCGAGGGCTGGATACAGCAAGCAAATATCAAGTCCGTTTTTTTGAACACTACGCCGACATGCTTTCCCATGTGGATGCAGTTTGTATTGCAGTGCCAACGCGATTGCACTATGAGGTCGGGTTACGGTGCTTGGAATCGGGTGTTCATGTCCTGATTGAAAAGCCAATTGCCGCAAGTATTTCAGAAGCAGAATTGTTAGTGAATGCTGCAGCCGAAGCTCATCGGATTTTACAGGTTGGGCATATTGAACGCTTCAACCCCGCCTTCCAAGAACTCAACAAAGTACTAAAAACAGAAGAATTGCTGGCCATTGAAGCGCATCGCATGAGCCCGTATTCATCCCGAGCAAACGATGTCTCGGTGGTGCTTGATTTGATGATTCACGACATTGATTTGCTGTTGGAGCTTGCGGGGTCGTCTGTTGCAAAGCTAACGGCAAGTGGTAGTCGTGCCTCTGACTCTGGATATCTTGACTATGTGACAGCAACGCTGGGGTTTGCCAATGGGATTGTTGCAACACTGACCGCTAGCAAAGTCACACATCGCAAGATTCGGCGCATCTCAGCTCATTGTAAAAACTCGCTGACAGAGGCCGATTTTCTGAACCATGAAATTTTGATTCATCGTCAAACAACAGCGAACTGTTCGACGGATTATGGTCAAGTGCTGTATCGACAGGATGGCCTCATTGAGAAGGTCTATACCAGCAACATTGAGCCACTTCACGCAGAGTTGGAGCATTTCGTCAATTGCGTTCGTGGTGGTGAACAACCATCGGTGGGCGGTGAGCAAGCGCTAAAGGCACTGAGACTCGCTAGTGTTATCGAACAAATTGCTTTAGATGGCAACGTTTGGAAACCCGAGCACGTGCAATATGCAGAAAATGGGTTGGGGTCTGTGTCGGTGTCTGTTTAATGCTGCCCATTGTGCTCTGTTTCGGCAAATGCATCGATCGCACTAAATAGATCCGTCACCTGAGTGCGATCGGTATATGGATTTAACAGAACCATTCGGAGCCAGCGGCTTCCCCGATACAGCGGCAGAGACAAAAAGATATTGTGACGGTGAAGTAAGGCACTCTGCAAATCGGTGTTCCAGGTATCCCATTGATCGGACGCAACCTGGGCAGGAATACCTCGAAAACAAACGATATTCATGTCCGGGGTGCTGGCTAACTCTAGGAATGGCCGTTTCTTGATTTCTGCCACCACAAACTGGGTGAGCATATCACTTTCATCAATCAGTTGGGCATAGCTGCGTTGTCCTAAATGTTGCAGCGATAACCAAAGCTTGAGCACATCGGCATGGCGAGTACCCTGCACGCTAATTTCGCCTAAATTTGTCAGGTCATCCAGCTGTTTCATATAGGGTGCCTGCACTTGGAACGCTGATGTTAAGTCCGTGAACCGATTGAACAAAACCATGACGCACGTTTTCGCCACATAGAGCCATTTTTGTGGATTGAAGGTAATGGAATCTGCCTGCTCGATCCCGGCCAACCGGTGACGATGCTGGGGCGAAAACATGAGGGCACCCCCATAGGCCGCATCCACATGGAGCCAGAGATCATGGGCTTTTGCAACCTGGTAAATATCGGGAATGGGGTCGATGTTTCCAGTGGTGGTGGTTCCTGCGGTTGCAACGATGCAGAACGGAGTCTGATTCGCAGCCTCAGTCTGAGCAATCCGTTCCTTTAGGGCTTCGATAGACATCTGAGAGTCTTCGTTGGTTGGCACCGGAATCACCGCCGATGTTCCCAATCCCAACAGCATGGCAGCTTTTTGCAACGAGGTATGGGCCACGTCAGATGCAAAGAGAACGGGTTGTTTATCGAGGCCAACAATGCCATGTTGTCGCGCCTGAAATTTGATGTTTCGGGCAACGGCTAAGGCTTGTAAGTTTGCCAAGGTGCCACCACTTAACAACACACCGCCAGCTGAGTCTCCAAATCCAAACAGCTTTGCAAACTGCTGGAGCAGTAAAGGCTCTAATCGAGAAAAGATGGGGGACATCTCAACGCTGAGCATGTTGTTATTGACCGCAGAGGCGACCAAATCTCCCAGCATCGACATGACCGTTGGCATCGAATCCATGTGCCCGATATAGCCAGGATTGGCCGCATTCATCGATGTGGAGAGGATCTGGTCGAGGGAATCCAAGAGCTGCGATTCTTCCACTGGCGTGTCTGGAATAGTTGCGAGGCCGACAACCTCAAGTGGCGTGGAAATCGGCGGGCGATCGCCCGCTTGACTCAGATGTGTAACTAATCGCGTCAATACCTGTTGAGCCAGAGCGTCAACCTGCTGACGATTGCCTCCCGTGGGGTCAATAAACGCTGTCATCGGAAGCTGTGAACGATCCATGTCTCTTTAAACTCCTTATTTCAAGTCTTGTCAGTATCAGTAAAGGGTGTATGTCTAGCACTGGGTGCGCGCCCCCATGTCTCCACAGTCAAAGCATCCCATCTTATTTCGCTGTTCATTTCTTATCTGCAATACACGGCTTGGCAACGGTTACAGAGAACCCAGGGTTTGGGGCGCATAATCAGGGGGGGAGATCTGATTTCACGACCTCAACTAAGGTGTCGTAAAAGTCTCCACCATTGCCCCAGTCGCTTAATCCGTCTGCCGTGAGTGCATTGGCTGATGATCCATCGGGACTGAGAGACGCCCACCACCCCGACGGCATTGACACCACACCAGGCCGAACGCGATCGCCCACTCGTATTCGAATCGTGATTTGCCCACGATCATTGAATACCTGCCCCCATTCCCCATCTGAAATGCCTCGCTGCTCAGCATCATCGGGATGAATTTCTAACAGCGGCTCACGCTCCATTCGCAGATGCCGGGGCAGATTGGCATAGCTGGAGTTGAGGAAATTGGACGCAGATTTGGCAGTAATCAATGCCAGCGGATAACGAGCCGCCAGTGCCGGATCCCCCATCACACTCTCGCGGGCTGGGGTAAAGGTTGGCAGCGGGTCAATTCCATAATCTTGCAGCGATGCTGCATAAAACTCGCATTTCCCTGATGGCGTGGGGAAATTCCCGGTCGCAAATGGCCGCCAGTCATCTGGAAAATTCAGCGGTGCCCAACCTTCGTGCTGTAGGTGCTCAAATGTTATGCCGTTCAGCAGGGGATGATTGCTATCTAATGCTGTCCGAACGATATCTTCGTCCGAATCTTGGACGTATGGCTCCGTCAATCCCATTTGCTGAGCGAGTTGCCGAAATAGCTCCGCATTCGGCATCGCTTCACCCACTGGGGCGATCGCCGGCACGTTCAACGTCAGGTACGTATGTCCCCACGATGGAATCAAATCAAGGTGCTCGACTTCGGTGGTTGCAGGCAACACATAATCGGCATAGCGAGCCGTATCCGTCAGAAATTGCTCATGCACCACCGTGAACAAATCCTCACGCTGAAGCCCCGCGAGTATCCGATTTTGCTCCGGCGCCGTTGCTGCCGGGTTGCTGTTGTAAACCATCAGAGCGTTAATCGGCGGACTTAGGGTGGAATCGGTGAGAGCCTGTCCGAGTCGAACCATATTAATCACTCGAATGGATGGGTCTTCCAGCTCCGGCATCTCCACTGCCGCAAGATTCAACGCCTGTTCGAAATAGCCCCCGGTGGCACGAATCAACCCGCCACCGCGATCTCGCCATGCCCCAGTCAGTGCCGGAAGACAGGCAATCGTTCGGAACATCATGGCCCCATTCGCATGGTGCTCCATGCCAACAAGCAGGCGAATCGCAGATGGACGGGTACTGGCATACAGCCGAGCCAGTCGAATAATGTCCTCAGCCTCTAGCCCGGTTAATGCAGCAACCCGCTCCGGTGAATAGTCCTTCAGTCGTTGGCAAAGAGCCTCGAAACCCAGCGTATAGCTGGCAACGTAGTCATCATCATGCAGGGTCTCCGCCACAATCACATGCATCATGCCGAGGGCCAAGGCCGTATCAGTGCCCGGCATTGGCCGAAGATGCCAATCGGCCTGCATCGCCGTTCGAGTTTTCAAGGGGTCAATCACCACGATGGTGGCACCCTTGGCTTTCGCCTTGCGGATGAAATACCACAGGTGCACATTCGTGACGACCGTATTCGTCCCCCACAGAATAATCATCTGGCTGTGTTGCAGGTCTTCAGGCAACATCCCCACTGCCGTTCCCTGGGTCGTTGTGAGTCCGGCAGCGGCGGCACCGCCACAGATATCGCGCTGTAGCCGTGACGCACCCAGTCGAGCAAAGAATCGCCGATCCATACTTTGTCCATGCACAAGGCCCAAAGTGCCCAGATAACTATAGGGCAGAATCGCAGGTGCGCCGTCGGTTTGGATGATGGCAGAGAGGCGATCGCCAATCGCTGTCAACGCCTCCTCCCAACTAACGCGCTGGAATTCACCACTTCCTTTCGGCCCAACTCGTCGCATGGGATAGAGAATGCGATCGGGACTATACACGCGCTCCAGATAATGACTGACTTTGCCGCAGAGTCCCCCACGGGTGAAGGGATGGTCTGGATCGCCGACCAGTTTCGTGGCAACGCCATCCTCCACGGTGACCTGCCATGCACAAGTATCTGGGCAGTCGTGGGGGCATGCGCCTTGGATAGGTTGGGAGGCAGATGGGAATGGCATTTTGGATTTTAGATTTTGGATTTTAGATTTCGGCTCGTTCATAAGCGAGACTTGTGGATTGATTCCAGGCTCGAACTCAACCCCAGACTCTGCCTGGAATCATTCAAGAGACATCAAGAGAGAGTCAAATATCCAGAAGCAATCGTTTTCGTTCGTAGTCGGTGACATAGTTCTCTGCAGCAGCTAACGTCTGATAGCCATAGTTGGCGTAGTGCTGCTGAACTGCTTCGCCCAGCGTTGCTGATACAATCGGGGAGTTTTCGAAGCGTTCGGTTGCTTCTGCAAGATGTTTAGGAATAGGTTTAGAAGCTTGCCCATAGGCATTGCCTGTCATCGCTGGACTCTCCAGCTCAACCTGATGCTCAATACCATACAAACCAGCAGCCAACATGCCCGCATACACTAAGTAAGGATTGACATCAGCTCCTGGGATACGATTTTCAATCCGTTTATTCCTGCCATTGCCGACGACGCGAAACGCGACGGTGCGATTATCGGTGCCCCAGTTGAATTGCGAGGGTGCAAAGGTATTGGGCTTTAACCGACGGTAGGAGTTGATGTTTGGGGCGAAAAACAGGAAAAAGTCCCGGCTATATTTCAGCATTCCCCCCAGAAAATAGCGCAGGCGATCGCTCATGCCCCCCTGGCCATCATCAAAAGCAGACCTGTGGTCGCTGCCTATCATCGACAAATGAACATGGCAACTGCTGCCGCCCAAATCGTGCCGCCATTTCGCCATAAAGGTGGAGACCAGCCCTTGCTGTAGCGCAATTTCTTTCACCGCAGCTTTGAGCAACACATGGCGATCGGCTGATTCCAAGGCATCGGCATATTCTAGGTTCACCTCCATTTGCCCTGGGGAATACTCCGCTTTGACCAACTCGACTGCAACACCAGAGGCTTCTAATGCTGTTCGTAGTTGGCTACTAAACTCCTCGTCCTCGGAGGTTCGCAGCACAGTTTCTGGATGCATCACGTGATGCTTGGGCTGCAAATTGACAAATCCCTTTTCGTAAACCGTATCAACCGTTTCCTTGAGTAGATAGAATTCCAACTCTGATGCGGCGAATGGCGACAACCCTATGGCTTCAGCTTTTTGCAGCTGTGCTTTGAGGATCGCCCGAGGTGAAATCTCAACAGGTAACCCATTCGAACTGATGCTGTTGCCAAGCACAATCACGGTTTTTGGAAACCAAGCATAGGGTCTTAAGGTGTCGAGATCGGGCACTACGGTCATATTGGGATATCCAGTTTCCCACCCGGTGAACGTATATCCCGGATCAAGGGAATGATCTTGTCCCCAACCCAAGACAACGGAGCAGGTATCAATGCCCTCTAATCCTGTTTTCAAGAAATGGCGCGCTGTTAGACGCTTACCAAAAAATCGACCCTGCATATCCGTGTCGCAGACGATCACCGTATCGATCGCCCCATGTTCAACTTGCGTCCTCAATTCATCAAGATCTCGTGCCATAGGTCGCCAATAAGGTTAATAATAATTTAAATGTATGATGTTAGACATTATATAGTCTAGTCTATAATTTTGAGTATTGCGTGATACGTTTTTGGATTGTTGACGCCCCGTTGGAATAGGTAAATACCTGGACGTAATAAAATCAAAATCCCAAATCTTGTGTCGTCCGCTGCGCGGGCGACACAAGATTTAGAAGATTACGTTTCATGATGGCTAGCTACTTATCTCGGCACAATTAAAAAACAAATTCAAAACTCTGCGCCACCCGCGCAGGGGGCGGCGCAGAGTTTTATGGGTTTTATCGTTAATTGTGACCCCTACT
>JBCCWF010000358.1:0-7178 GCA_039194035.1 Cyanobacteria bacterium P01_E01_bin.6
CTGGACGTCATTAAAACCAAAAGCCCAAATCCTTTGCCGCCCGCGCAGCGGGCGGCAAAGGATTTGGAAGAATACGTTTAATTATGGCTATCTACTTAGCTGATCCGTTTCATCCTGACGAGTGATGATTGACTGATTGTTGCTTATCGTTCGGCAGCAGAGGGCGAGCAATGCTTACCCGTGCCCCTTCAAAAACCTTCGCATAGCCTTGGCGTTGGCAATCATAGTCATACATGCAATACAACAGCCACAGTTTTTTCCAGAGTTCTTCTCTGGGTTGCAAATAGGTGACATCCAGACCCAAGTTGGCAGCTTCTTCTGCGTTGATGACCGCCCCGTGGGATGAGTAGCGCTGCGCCGACGAGAGTTGATTAACCAAATCATCAATCTGGGTTTGCTCAGCTCCGTGCAACATACCTCGGCTGAGTACCTGACTGGCTAATTTCTGGGTACGGCTGATCGCACTCTCTGCAATTTGCTTGTAAGGATACTTTTCTTCTGGATCGTCGCGAATAAATTCGGCTGGAATGCCGTTAAATTGAGGATCAATCGGGCCTAGTTCGGAATTGACGCCCATAACAATACTGCTGGATGACAGAGCAATGATGGTTCCCGCGCTTTTTGCCCAACTGGGAATAATGACTCGGTAGGCTCCACCCCTTAGCTTCAAAACGCTAATGACCTTTTCACAGGCATCAATAATGCCTCCCGGTGTTTGAAGCAGGAGATCAACATCATTGGTCGGGCAGTCATCTAAAACCTCAGAGATGTCGTCTGCATCTCGAAAGTCAATCATGCCTTTGCTGGTGAAATAGACAACAAGCTGTCGCTCAGTCAAATCCTGAATGTCTTCAATCAGAATTTGCCGCAGGTAGCGATCTTTTTCTTTCACCCAATACTTAGGTGACTGAATCGGTAAATCAGCCGTACGTGGGAATGCGGATCGCCTCGTGAACTTTCTCGTATTTGTTGAGGGCGGCGTCGTATAGTCCGGGTTCTCGGCTTTGCTCATGGGTAAATAAATTACGACTGCTGAGATCCTCAGGCGCAGCGGGTGTGGATAACGTTTCAGATCTCAGCCCTCTGCGGTCTAAATCTCGCAGCACGGCTTCATACGGAGAACAAGAGTCACTCTCACGTCCGATGTTGTGCGCAGTGTTAAGCATAGTCTTTACCAATGACAGCTAAATTATGAGGATTTTGACATACCCTGACCGTGCATCATTTGAGTTTGTTCTAAAACACGCTCTACATTCATGATACACAATGCCATTATCGACATTGAACTGTTAAGGAGATAGGCATAATTAAACACACCCTTCCAAATTCTGTACCATCTGCTGCGCAGGCGGCCCAGGATTTTGGATTTTGGTTTTAATTATGTCCAGGTACTTATTAGCTTGGTTTGGATTGTGCAACCTTTTGGAGCACGGTCATTGGCCCAGTTTGCCTAAGGATCTGTAATTGATTTTCATCTTTTACAAAGAGCGATCCGGCAAATCCCAAAGAATTGACAGAAATTGATGCGTAGCTCTCCTGGGTACGCGGGACAACCATCATCCAACGTCGGGTTGCTAACAGGTTATAGGCTAACGTTTGACGATCGCCTTTCAGAGCCGTGTCGTGAATGAACGCATCTAACAATTGATGATAGATGTTGACTAATACTGAACTTACCTGATGTACAGGAACATCTGGTGGGATGGCGAGTTGGGCGATCGCGTGATTAAAGGGCAAGGTGTCTAACTGTTGAATTGATGAGATGGGGGAATGGTGGTTACCTGACAGTGTTTTTGAAGCACAGGGTTGGAGTAGGTCTTCTGCGAAAACAGCTTCGATAGGAATAGCGCCATCGTTAGTAGCCACAAGGATTGGGACAAGCTGCATGTGTTTGTGAGGCTGACTTGCCCCGGCAAGCTTGCCTCCGTTGTAAAAGGCTAAGCCATCAATTTCAGAGAGGCACTGCCATAATGCTGCGAAATCCTGTTGATTAAGCCAGGTTTCTTGTTCTTCAAATGCACGAGTGACAATCAAGAGGTGATGATCGACCACGTTATATTTGTTGAGCAGACATAGGTGAGTCTCCGATAGGTGGGTGACGAATAGATCAGTTTCGTAGGGCAAAAATGGGTTAAATGGTTTTCCGGATGGTGTTAGTTTGTTCTGTGCCTTTTTTGCTTTTTCTTTCCTCGCTAGAGTATCCAGCGATCGCACCAGAAACGACACTCCACCTTGCTCTATCCATTCGTGGTGGGTAGGAATGGATTGAAGAGCTCCACAGGCAATTGCATACGTTGCCTGAGCCTGAATTTTGTCCCACAACTTGTTTGATGAAGAGGGTGTCTCTAAGTCGTGATTGTGAGTATTTGGCATAGTCATGGATTGAGCTGTAAGTCATATCGGCCATGCTAGCTCAGTTCCCAATCTAGACGAATTTTAGGTTACCCTACCCGTGGGCTACAGGTCCATGACAGCCAATACCTTAATCAAAGTGATCGTATCGACGGTTGCGCCACTGAGTCGGTCTCCGCATTGACGATAAGAAGATTCGGAACACGGCAGCTGGATCGGCCAAGGGAGAGAGCCAAAAACTCCAGGATTGTCCGTTTGCCTGAGAAAAATCATAGGACGGGGCGATCGCCAGCAACAGAGCAAACCGAATGATCAGAAGCAGACTATTGAGTCCTAACGCACCCAACAAAAATGGGGACGGATGTCCTGTCCACCAAGCCAATCCCAATAAGGGCACAAGCAGAATAGGCAATGCTTGAACTGCAACTAGAAATCCGACATCTCCCCACCGTTGCTCTACAGAGCAGGCATCTTTTAGATCGAGGGATCGTCCCCAACCTTCCCAGGTATCTTTAATGCCGTCATACATCCTCACCTTGAGAACGTGAGCCCCGTCTAAAAATGCAACGGCGGCACCTTGTTCTGCGGCATGTCTTGCCAGGGTGACATCATCTGCAAAGGACTGTTTTGCAATGCTATATCCCCCGAGTGTTGATAGGAGCGATCGCCGAATTAAAAAACACTGACCATTTGCCATAATGCGCTCAGACCCATCGCTGCTACCACCAGAAGGTCCAAATCGATAGACAAGCGTCATCAATAACGCAGGCTGAAGACACCATTCTCCTATGGACTTCAGAATAAATTGAGGTGAAAGGGACACGATGTCATAACGATGTTGCTGAGCAACACTCAGAAGCCCAGGCACCAACCCCGGATGCAGCTGTGTATCGGCATCGATGCCCAAGATCCATTCACTTTGTGGGGAACTATTCAAAAAGCCCGTCTGGAGTGCCCAGGGACGTCCTACCCAATTCTTGGGAAGTGGATCATCTTGCAAAACACGAAAACGTGAATCTCGACACTGAACGGCTTTTACCTTGTCGACAGTACTATCTTCGGAATTACTATCGACGACAAGAATCTCTCGGACATTGGAGCTTTGGCGAGATAGGCTCTCTAAACAGGGTTCAACCCGCTCGGCTTCGTTAAGGGTCGGCAACACAACACTCACAGAACCCATGGCTTTCTGAGTAGAAGCCATGGGTTCAACTGGAGATAGCCGTCCTGGGCCGCGCAGCAGTCGGGATAGCAGCAATGCTGCTGTAGGGAGTTGAATGAGTATTAGGAGTAGCGATACTCCTCCTATCCAAGCAGACGCGGAATCACTTGCTAATCCAAGAATCCAAGCGGACATCATGATTTAGCTGAGGCTCCTACGGTGTTTCCAGAAACTGTTGATGCTTGTGGTGAATTTGATTCGAACGCACCGAGTTCAAGTTCTTCCTTGGTTCGATCAGATTCAAACACCTTGCTTTGTTTCCAGCAAAGAATTGCAGGAAGTGCTCCTAAAAGAAGACCAAGACCAATCGGAACCCAAAACCCAGCCGCCATACTCATGACCATGGCAAAGGCAAAGTTTCCAAGATAAATAGCCAGGGGAAGATCTAACGAGATACCTTTCACCGAAACCGATTGGAACCGCCATATCAACGCAGCCACAGCAATGAATAAACTGCCCGTCGCCATCCAGCCTGCAAAGTTTTGATAGGGCATTCCGTAGAACGCCCCTGGTTCATGCCAGTACCAAAAGGGCATAGCCGTTTGGCTCATTGCTGGATCGAGAACAAAGTCCCAAGATGTTAACAACACAGCACCCAATCCAATAGCAGCAGTATGTCGAACTATCGCTAGTACTAGTAATTGATATGAGCGTGTTTGCAAGGCCGGATGACGAGCTTGCAAACCGACCCGTGCAAGCAAGTAGGATACCAGACCCAAATAGAACCAGGACAATGGAATCGTGAACGGAACACGCCCAGAAATCTTGAAACCTAATCCATTCAGATAGCTATATTCACCAAATGGAAAGCCTGTTCCTGTTCCAACGAGTTCACTCGCTAAGGAAATGGCGATCGCTGGGATCATAAATGATAGCAAGGCGCGGAGTCCTAAGGTGCGGTATGCATACAGAGCGACCGCAATGGTACCCAAAAGAATGTAAGCTACGCCTCCGCCTGCGAGGCTCCACCGGAATAGTAATTGCCCTGCAGGTAAATAATCTAAAAACTCTGGATGAGGCATGACTAAAAGAAGTCCTGCTAATCCAAACGCCATTGAAACTAAATGACCAACAAGGCAAATACGCTCAATTTTTCTCAACAGATTCATCAGATGCTCTCTCCAGTACAGTCCCTCAGAACTGAAATCATTGACGCAAATTTAATTTAAGAGACTTCGACATCATCGAGAACAGATGAACAATTCTGGCCCGACAAAAACAGAATGCAACGCGCATTTATCTAACTAAGTCGTGTGCAATACAGATAATAAGTAGATGTCCATACTAAACGTATCCTTACAAAGCCTGTGCCTCCCGCTGTGCGGGCGACGCAGGCTTTGGGATTTTGGTTTTAATTATGTTCAGGTACTTACACATCGAAACATGAGAAATATACAAACATGCTGCTTATTAGCTAAATGCGAAGGTACAACATTCCACAGGAGAAAAGTCGCTCAAAGGTCGGATGCAGAATTATAATATTGAGTATTTAACAAAAGTTAAAGGTTCCTGAGATGAATACTACTCTAGATCAATGAGGTTTGTAAAACCAAAGGAGTCTTGATTAATGTAGAAAAATATGCGTTCTACGAACTCATGGCAGAGTTCCAAGAGGCCAACCTATCAAACGTACAGTTTTGATGCTGCACATTCCTGTCGTCGCCAATCGTGTCGTCGCCAATATTTACATCTACTTATTACATCTACCGTAGGGGCCGATCTGGCTGTATGTGTTTTGTTGCGACTATGTTTTGTTGTAACTATGCAATTAGGTAAGATTTTCGAACATGTATAACAAATACAGATTTAGTTTTCTAGAGTTCGCTACGTTTAGTAGATTAGTCGTTTTAGTTTAGTTAGATCGGTCGGTATGCTCAAGGGCTAAGTGATGCTAAGACCCTACATTCCGTAGAAATGCTTATCTTTTCTCTGTGATCCACTGATTTCAGGAATACTCCGCTAGAGTAAAGATAGAGCATGGTGCGACATGTTGCTCTGCTGCTCATTACGTGCTCATACATGTCAATTGGCAAGAATTCGGTGTCTCAAGACTTTCAGGCATGACATTATCTCCTGCACGCGCAAATATTACGATTCGGCCATGTCACTATGGTGATCTGGATGGTGTTGAGGCTCTCCTCGAACAGCCGGGTAATTCCTTTGAGACTCAAAGCCGTGGGTATGCACCCTCACGGGTCACGCATGATTTGACGAATCTTCGACAATGGTATGCGCCTATCAAGCTGCTGAGTTGGTTTCCTAACCCACTGCGACACTTTTTCTCTGCCTATGTCGCTGACGTGCAAGGAAAGGTGGATGGTTTTATTCAAGTTGCTCCATGTAACCACACCCGTAGCACCTGGCGAATTGAACAAATTGCAGCGAAAACTAGTCGATCGCTTGTAACGTCTGCGAGTGGTATCGCATCCAGTCAGGATATCAATGTTGGCAGCAATGGTGGGTTAGATGAAGAGAGTTCACATGATAATGGCGTAGCGGCTCTACTGCCGACGGTGCTTTCTCCAGACGTCGCGTCCCATCTATTGCGGCACTGTTTAGAGAGTATTTGGGAAGCACGAACCTGGATGGTTGAGGTGAGTGTAAACGATAAGACTGGTATGGGTCTCTATCGTCAACATGGGTTTCAACCCCTCGCTCAAATGACGTATTGGGCGATCGCCCCTGATTTGTTAGCGGCCTTAGCCGATCAAGACGCAGATTTACAGAACCTCCGCTCCGTTAACAATGCAGATGCGTCTTTGCTCCATCAACTTGATACGGTTTCGATGCCGCCCCTGGTGCGCCAAGTCTTTGATCGGCATGTGTCTGATTTTAAGACGGGGCTAGTTTCATCGGCGGTAGATACAGTTGGCCGCCTTGTCCAACGGCAAGAAATTCATGAAGCTTATGTGTTTGAGCCTCAGCGCAAAGCTGCCATTGGGTATTTTCACCTTGAAGTGTCTCAATCCGAGAAGACGCCTCATCGTGCTCAATTAACCGTTCATCCTGCCTACACCTGGTTGTATCCAGAGTTGTTAGCGCATATGGCGCAGCTATTGAAGGTGCACCCAGCCTTGCCTCTCCAGATTGCATCGTCAGATTATCAGCCTGAGCGTGAAGAGTATCTCACCAAAATTGGAGCGGAGCGCACGGAGCATACCTTGATGATGTCTCGTTCTGTTTGGCATAAAGTACGAGAGACAAAACTTGCTTCTTTGGAAGGGCTTCAGCTTGCTGAGGTGCTTCAAGGATTAAAGCCTAGTCGAAATCCCGTTCCTGGAAGATTTCTGTGGACAACGTCTTCGCTGCCATCTCACGGGGCATCCGATAGCGACTGTGATTCAACTTCTAATGGTGACACAACTGGATCATTTGGGAATGAGAACTAGGGCATAGGGGCCTAGTTTGCATGGATGGCGTGAGATGTTTACATGGCAGGACTTAGGTATTGCAATAGCAATACCACGCCTTATGTGAGTTGAGCGATGCCTATTACTAGCTGAAAAAACGAGGAGCCATCAAGATTAAGGTAAGCAAACACAAAACCTTGTAGCTCCTCATGACTATGGTAAAGGCGACGGACCTTCTAACGCACATCTTTGTC
>JBCCWF010000359.1:0-7169 GCA_039194035.1 Cyanobacteria bacterium P01_E01_bin.6
GCTTCTTACGACGTCGTAAGAGGCTCTTTTGCATGATAACCAAACACGACTTGGCGAACTTGGCAAAATTGCCAAGTCGTGACCAAAAATAATTGAGAAAAAAAGAATTAAGGGGTTTGCTGGAAAATAGCCTCTTAATTCTTTTTTTCTCAATTATTTTTGGTCACGACTTGGCAATTTTGCCAAGTTCGCCAAGTCGTGTTTGGTTATCATGCAAAAGAGCCTCTTACGACGTCGTAAGAAGCTCTTTTGCATGATTATCGCCCGTCATAGCGTTCTTCTGCCCAAGGCTCCCCTCGGCGGTGATAGCCATTCTTCTCCCAAAAACCCAGCTCCTCGTGATCAAGGAACTCGACGCCATTAATCCACTTTGCACTCTTCCATGCATACAGATGGGGCACGACGAGACGCATGGGCCCACCATGGTCAGGAGACAGAGGGTCTCCAAACACGGTGTGGGCAAAAAAGTTTTCATCTCGGACAAAGTCATCAAGCGTAAGATTCGTTGTGTAGCTGCCATAGCAATGCAACATCACATGCGTTGCACTCGGTTCCACGTCAATCGCTGCCATAAAGTCGGTCACTTTGATTCCCGTCCACGGCACATCCAGCTTTGACCATCGAGTCACACAGTGAAAATCCGCCGTGATATCGGTCTGCGGCATGGCCATTAACTGTGACCAGCTCAATGTTTGGGATGTGGCCAATCCGTTCACCGTCAACGTCCATTGTTCAGGGCTAATCTTGGGTGTTTCACCGTAGGACAAGACAGGGAAACCACTCGCAAGATGCTGCCCTGGGGGAACACGGTCACTCAATTCTGGTTCAGGTTTGTTGAAAAATTTGCCAAGCATATCGCGCTCCAGGTTGATGATGGAAAGGAATGAGTTCGGCATGAACCATCAGAATCTTAATATCTGTTGAAATTCTTGCCTAATCTGGACTAAAAACTTCTGAAGCAATGAATAATAATCACAGGCATCGCACTTCATCTATTTTAAGGACGCAGGTACCCATTTGTTATGAGCAGTTCTATTCCGGCATCTCAAGCAGACAACACATCTCAATCTAATGAAGCTGAAGCTGCACCACCCCATTGGCCCACTCTGCTCCAACAACTTCTGGATAGACAGTCTCTTAACATTGACCAGGCATCAGCCCTGATGAAAGGATGGTTAGCTGAAGACATTCCACCTGTTCTGTCTGGCGCGATTCTGGCAGCGATTCAAGCCAAAGGCGTTTCTGCTGCAGAACTTGCAGGGATGGCTCAGGTGCTTCAACAGCAATCAATTGGTGGACAATTCACCCAGGAAAACATGCCCGTTCCGTTGATTGACACCTGTGGAACAGGGGGTGATGGGGCTTCAACGTTCAACATTTCTACCGCTGTTGCCTTCGTCGCAGCAGCAGCAGGCATTGCAGTCGCAAAGCACGGCAACCGAGCAGCCTCTAGCAAAGTTGGGTCTGCTGATGTCCTTGAGTTTTTGGGAATCAACTTGAGTGCGCCCCCAGAAAAAGTCCAGGCCGCCATCAATGCCGTAGGCATTACATTTCTGTTTGCACCCGGTTGGCACCCTGCGATGAAATCTGTTGTACCCATTCGAAAAACTCTGAAAGTACGCACCGTATTCAATCTATTGGGGCCATTGGTCAATCCGTTGCCGATTACGGGGCAGGTCATGGGTGTGTTTGATGATGCGCTCGTGGATATCGTCGCAGAAGCCCTCAAGCTCATGGGGCGTCCAAGAGCCATTGTGTTACATGGGCGTGAAAAACTCGATGAAGCTGGGCTGGCAGATACCACCTATCTCAGCCTGGTCTCTGGTGGAAGTCTGCAATCGTTGACGATTAGCCCCGCGATGATGGGACTCGTTGCCGCACCAACGGAGGCCCTCCGAGGCGGCGAAGTGGAAGACAACGCATCGATTCTCTCAGAGGTGCTGAAAGGGCGTGGGACTCAGGCACAACAAGATGTCGTTGCCCTAAATGCAGCGTTGGCTCTTGAAGTTGGCGGCAAGCTAGATGCTAAATCGTCGTTGGAGGAAACCTATCAGTCAGGCATTGAGCTAGCAAAAGAGATTCTTAAAAGCGGTGCCGCTTGGCAAAAAGTAGAGGCATTAGCTGACTTCTTAACGTGATTCATCTAGCCCAACCGTTAACGTCATTTTGCGATGAAGGCGATCGCCATACCACTCAACAAAGCCATCTTTCAAAACGTTAAATCCTTAAGATTCTTTGAGGTTATCTATCCCATAGACGCTAATCTATAAAGAATCCTGAAAGATAATCCAGTGTTTTTTTGCCCTTAAAATCACCCGAACCTTCTTTAGGAAAGAGTTTGGACTTTTAGTTTTCCTTTTTTCGAAATTTTATTTAGTCGTAGGCTATTAATACCTTTTTGACACGAAAATCTAACTCAAGAAACGCGTAGATTTCGCAAATGTGTAGGACAATGCTCATGTCTGTTCAATAGGTACTGTCTTTGTTGATATTCGCTCCCCTAATCGATCACACAGTGTAATGAACCAACGCCTTTAAAAACGTGACGTCATCAACATGATGATGTTCCCTCGTGTTGTTTCGTTATGCCTATGTATTCGTAGCATCTTCAGTTGACGCAAAAATTATTATGAACGAACTATTGATGACAACGTTGGTGACTGGCGATAGTCCCCACGTTCCCCCTCTTTTGGGTTCCCCTCTTTTGGGTCAAAGTAATGTGCCTGCCTCAGTAGGCGGTGCAGGTGAGTTTGTTAATTCACTATGGTCTAGCTTTGGCGAGTTTTTACCAAGTCTCATCTATGCCATCGTGATTCTCATTGTTGGCTGGATTGTAGCAACGATTGCTGCATCCATTGTCAAAGGCTTGCTCGGTAAAACAGATATTGACAACCGTCTGGCGCGGTGGGTCACAGGTCAACAGGCAGATGCACCGTCTCCACCGATTGAAAAATGGGTGGCAGCAGTCGTTTACTGGTTGATCATGACCTTCACCTTGGTGGCCTTCCTTCAGGCCCTCCAGTTGGACGTTGTATCTGAGCCACTGAACAATTTTCTACAGCAGATTTTCAACTATTTGCCACGCATTGGTGGTGCTCTCGTGCTGCTTGGTGTTGCGTGGGTTGTTGCCACAATCGTCAAGCTGATCTTCACGAACCTGCTGTCTCGGTTCAACCTGGATGACAAGCTAGCTGGAGCAACCGGCGACTCTGATGAAGGAAGTCCTTTCCTGGTCAACGAGACCATCGGCAATGCACTGTACTGGTTCATCCTGTTGTTCTTCCTGCCGCTTGTTCTAGATGTTCTAGAACTGCAGGGGCCGTTGGAACCTGTGCAGAATTTGTTGGATGACATTTTGTCGGCACTGCCAAAGATTCTGACAGCAACCATTATTGGTGTTGTGGGATGGTTTGTTGCTCGGGTTGTGCGCGGCATTGTCACGAGTTTGTTGGCGGCTGCTGGTGCGGATCAGCTTGGCGAACGGTTTGGCTTGAGCCGCTCAACCCCAGGAACCGCCCTCTCTGGCATTATTGGCACCG
Organism: Cyanobacteria bacterium P01_E01_bin.6; assembly: GCA_039194035.1. Taxonomy (GTDB): domain Bacteria; phylum Cyanobacteriota; class Cyanobacteriia; order CAKZMO01; family CAKZMO01; genus JBCCWF01. The sequence goes on from JBCCWF010000359.1 coordinate 3,540, forward strand.
TTGTCTATGTGCTGGTACTGATTCCTACGGCGATCGCCGCTCTCAATGCTCTGCAAATTGAGGCCATTTCTGAACCAGCCGTTGAAATGCTGGAGTTGATTCTGACGGTCATCCCGAGAATCTTTGCTGCTGGTGTGATTGTTGGCGTTTTCTACTTCATCGGACAATTTGTGTCTGAGTTGGTCAGCAGCTTGCTCACCAGCGTTGGATTCAACAACATTTTCCGATGGCTTGGATTACCTCAAATTCAAAACACCATTCCAACTGAGCCAACTCCAGCGGTAACGGATGAGCCGACTCCTTATGTCCGACCAACGTCGGATAATCAACTGGCGCTCCAAGCGCGAACCCCTTCACAAATTGTTGGTCTCGCTGTCTTGGTTGCCATTGTCTTAGTTGGGGCTGTCGCAGCAACTGAAGTTCTTCAGTTTGCACAACTGACAAACATTGTTCAGGCTGTGTTGAGAATTTCGCTTCGAGTCTTGAGCGGTGTTGTTGTCTTTGGCATCGGTCTCTACTTTGCGAACTTGGCCTTTAGTCTGATTACAAGTTCTGCCTCTAAACAGGCGAGAATTCTTGGCCAAACTGCCCGCATCGCCATTATTGCACTGGTTGCAGCAATGGCTCTCCAGCAAATGGGGATCGCGACCGACATCGTCAATCTAGCATTTGGACTCTTATTGGGTTCTATTGCTGTGGCGATCGCCATTGCCTTTGGATTGGGTGGCCGCGATATCGCATCTGAGCAAATTCGCGAATGGTTGAATTCCTTTAAGAATTAAACTCAAATCATATTGGCACTGTAGATTTTCCGCAGGAAAATCTACAGTGCCAATCTAGACGAGGATTCAACTCCTCCATCTGATTGCTAGCGACGAGTGTGAACTAAAAATTTCAGCTCACACTCGTCGAAGCTTCTACAGAAAAATACCCTCCCAGATTTATTTTGGGAGGGTATTTTTCTATCGCGATATGCAACTGCGTCGGGTACAAAAACGGTGATGTGGATCGTCCTTCGTCGTTAAAGCAAACCTACAAAATGAAGGGGGCCATGACCACTAATCAATTCAGCCACGATTGCAAGAATACCCAGCATCGCTAACCGCCCGTTCCATACTTCTGCTGCAGTTGTCAGACCCCATTCCCATTTTTCCTGTGGGTAAATTTTTGTCTTTTCTGGCAAGTAGGTAACGTCTGACAAAAGCTTTGCAGGACTGTTCAGCGCATCAACCACCATTTCAGCCAAGTCATTGATAAAGACGGGGTGAGTGTTGAGGGCAGGAACCCGTTGGAAATTGTGAATACCAGCTTCTTCCGCAAGCTCACCATATTCCATATCGATTTCTTGCAATGTCTCAATATGCTCAGAGACAAAACTGATGGGGACAACGACAAGAGTGCCAACGCCCTTTTCACCCAATTCTTCAATGGCATCTTCTGTGTAGGGTTTCAGCCACTCGACTGGGCCAACTCGACTCTGATAGGCCAGGGTATGGTCATTGGGGCGGTCAAGCGTACGCATGATAAGCCCAACACAAGCCTCGATTTCTTTTTGATAAGGGTCGCCAGCTTCCTCGACATAGCTGACGGGAACACCGTGGGCACTAAAGAAAATATGTGCATCATCTGGAGCTTCGAGCTGATCAAGCTGCTGATCAATAAGCTGAGCCATGGCTTGCAAATATCCAGGACGGTCGTACCATGAGTCAATGAGCGTATATTGAATAGAATCGAGTTCAGGATCTTCCTTCCAGATTTTTTCTAGTAGGCGAAAGCTGGACCCGCTCGTGCTAATCGAAAAATGAGGATAGAGAGGAAGGATAACAAGCTGATCAATCTTGTCTCGCTTGATCCGTGCCATCGCCTCTTCGGTAAATGGATACCAGTAACGCATCCCAATGTAGACCTGAGCCTCATGCCCTTTCGTTCGAAGATTCTCTTGTAGGGCTTGAGCTTGTTCTTCAGTAATGCGACGAAGGGGAGAACCACCGCCAATTTGACGATAATTTTCTTGTGATTTGCTCGCACGGGTCGTCGAGATTAGCCATGCCAAAGGGCGCTGAAGCCAAGATACCGGCAATCGAATAATCTCAGGGTCGGAGAACAAGTTGTACAAAAATGGCCGAACATCTTCCAATTGTTCTGGCCCACCCAAGTTCAACAACAAAATTCCGACACGACCTGTACTAACCACGATATATCCTCGTTTTTAATATTTGTAACTTATTCTAACGATAAGTTTATCTTTTCCACGATGCTAGCACGGTGCGAAAACGCAAGCTTTTACTAGTAGACCTCGTTCAAGATGCAAATACTATTTTAAGACCTTAAGGTTGATTTAAGTTTAGAAATACGCCTGATTGATGATCTCCTGTTAAAGATTCGTAATAATTCTGATGCCGATAGATGAACCACACCCCATCGATAGCAAACTCATCGCTGTTAACCATCGTCTAAAGGTTGCCCAACTTGGCGTTCAGCTTGAGCGTCGAGGACAAAAACTCGGCATCCGTGGAACGTTTCCTCCTCGCCCTGGTAGCCATCGTATCCACCCGCACCAACAGCGCGTGAGTTTGGGGTTGCCTGCGACTCCAGCAGGACTCAAAACAGCTGAACAGCAAGCCAAGGTGATTGCAGTCCAGCTCATGCAACATACGTTTGATTGGGCTGCCTATCTTCCTATTGCAGGCGGAGGGAAGCTTCATCAGATGAATTTGAAGGAAAAAATTGAAGCGTTCCGTCACCACTTTATGGCTCAGCCTCAACGGTTGCTGAAGCCAGCGTCAGCTCAGGCAACCTGGGAGACAGCCTATGCACCATATTTTCGGAAACTAGAGGCGATCGCCCAAGACACCCCCAACTTAAGCCTTGCCGAAGTCATCTACAAAACTATCGAGTCAACCCCTCGTCACTCTCGCAGTCGTCAGATTTGTTGCACAGCGCTTGGCGTTTTAGCAGAGTTTTTGAAGGTTGAGTTACCGCGTGATCTGAAGGAGTTTTGGGGGCACTACAGTCCTAGTAAAACGCGACTGAGACATCTGCCCACAGACGAGCAAATTGTCGAGGTCTATCAACGCATCCCAAACCCTGCATGGCGATTTGTCTACGGCATCATGGCAACCTATGGGCTACGTAATCACGAAGTTTTCTTCTGTGACTATAGTGGGCTGGAGCGGCTCGACTCAACATCCAGCATTGAAGTGCTGGATTCAACCAAGACAGGAGAACGGGAGGTCTGGCCATTTTATCCAGAATGGGTGGCCGAGTTTAAGCTCCACGATGTGATGTTGCCACGCATCAATACTGATCTGACTCAAACAACATTGCAACGTATCGGCCAAAAAGTCAGTGCCCAACTACGACGATACGATATCCCGTTCAATCCCTATGATTTACGTCATGCGTGGGCTGTTCGGACGATCCATTTTGGATTGTCTGACACGGTCTCAGCTCAAATGATGGGGCATTCAGTTGCGATTCACACCCGCACGTATCATCGCTGGATGACACGACGGGATCAACAACAGGCTGTGGAAGCAGCTCTTAATCGCAGTCGTTTAAAGGCTCCCAGTTCACGTCTGGACTCTGTCAGTCAAGGCTAAGGGACTTGCTAGAAAATAAAATATCCAA
>JBCCWF010000360.1:0-7154 GCA_039194035.1 Cyanobacteria bacterium P01_E01_bin.6
GCCTGAAATATTGACTCGTAGTGTATCAAGGACATTCGGAAATGTTGCGGGAATGATCACCTTTGTTAAAACATCCCTCCGATTTGCCCCAAGGGTATACGCGACATTGATCATCTCATTTGGAATAAATTTCACGGCGTCAGCTACCATGATGGCGTTGTAGAGCACAACGCCCAGGCAAATAATGATGACTTTTGCTCCTTCTCCTAATCCAACCCAAATAATAATGAGCGGGACAAATGCCATCACAGGCATGTAGCGAATCGTCCCGACAATGGGTGCAAATAAACTATCCATGCTGTAGAAAGTGCCCATTGCAATGCCCATGGGCACGCCAATCATACCTGCCAACACAAACCCTCCTGCAACGCGACCGCAACTCACCAAGACGTCAATAATGAGATGGTCTTCGGAGAAAAGTTCTATGCCTGATTTCAAAACTGCCGTGGGGGTGGGTAAAAAAATAGGTTCGACCCACCCCGTGTAGCTAAACAGTGCCCATAAAACCAACGGTACTGCCAACGAGAACGATACAAGCGCAATAGACAACCACTGAGGAAATCCTTGACGAATACTCCAAAATACGGATGGTTTCAGGTATCTTTTCTGACTAGGAGATTCGGGACGACTGACATTAGATGAATTGAAAGTGGATTGTGCCATGTGCTTGCCCTAGAAGAATCATGACCATCATCATGTAGAACGCTGCATCCAAAAGCGCTCTAGTATAAGATGACGTCTAACATTGAAAGGCACTGTAACACGCACCACATTTTCTGGACGATACTTCCGGTTAACTAAAGTGCACGACTTGGCAAAGTTTACAGAGAAATGAGGTTTTGGGGTGCGAGGCGCACGCCCCAAAACCTCATGTATTGGTTGCAATTTTGAGAAGATTGTCAAGTCGTATTATTAAAGTGCGGCTATTCGGTTTTGAAGCAGCTTTGAAACAGCCCCTCACGGTGATATCAACCTTACGATGCAAGAACAGCGAATTCAAGATACTCACGATCACCACGATGTCGCTACTCACGTCACTGGCACTGAGTATCCCTATAAGCTGGAAGTCCAAAACCTATACAAAACCTTCAATGTTTCAAAAAGCAAAACATTGACCGTGTTAGAAGATATTAATCTGGCGCTTCGGCCTAAAGAATTGTCGTGCTTGGTAGGGACATCTGGTTGTGGCAAGTCAACGTTGCTGAATATCATTGCAGGACTCATTCCACCCACATCGGGCACGATTTCCGTTGATGGCAGCCTTGTAGAAGGGCCGGGTTCTGATCGAGGGATGGTGTTTCAAAGCTACACGTTGTATCCATGGCTCACCGTATCGCAGAACATTGCCTTTGGCCTGAATCTCCGCAAGATGCCGAAAGCCGAGCAACAAGAGCACATCAATTACTATCTAAATGTTGTTGGGTTAGTTCCCTTTGCCCACGCTTATCCGAAGCAACTCTCTGGAGGCATGAAGCAGCGTGTGGCGATCGCCCGTGCAATGGCGAATGACCCAGATGTGCTGTTGATGGACGAGCCGTTTGGTGCGCTTGATGCTCAGACGAAGGAGCAGATGCAACAGTTTTTGCTAGAGCTGTGGGAACGCACTCACACCACGATTCTGATGATCACCCATGATGTGGAAGAAGCGATCTTCCTGTCACAACGGGTTCACATCATGAGTTCTCATCCTGGCCGACTGCAACAAGAGATTGTGATTAATCTGCCTGAGCATCGAGACCTGGACGTTAAGCTGTCGCGTCAGTTTATTGAAATCAAACGCGATGTCATTCACTCCCTCCGTGGTGAACACTATTGACGCTCATATCGAGTCCACGCTTCATTTGCCGTCATTGAAGTTCTATTGCTGTGAAGGTGGCAAATGCGACAGAGAGTTAATTTTGGGCTTATTATTTTGTAGCTTATAGAACATTGTATTCCGGTTAGATCCGCTTAAGTATCTACCATGTCGCACTCTAGGATAGGAGTTGATATGAGTCTAATATTGCCATCGATGACGAGACGGCGTGCCCTATGGGTAATGGGTGGACTTGCAGGCAGTCTGGCACTCCATGCTTGTTCTAACGCAACGACTGAGTCAACAAGTCCTGAATCCTCGGCTGCAGAGACGATATCAGCGACGACAGGCAGTACTCTCTGGATCGGATATGTGCCGTTATTCGTGGCATTAGAAAAAGGTTTCTTTAAGGATGGCGGCTTGAATCTTGACTATAAGGTGTTTAGTGGAAGCACTGAAGGGGACGCTGCTTTTGCCGCCAAGAAAATTGATGGGGTCAACAACGTCACCTCTGAGGCTGTGACATTGTTTTCAAAGGCTCAGGACTTTCGCATCATTCAAGTGGCCGATACCTCCTTAGGGGGAGATGGAATCTTGGCACGGAACAGTATTTCTGATATCGCCGACTTCAAAGGCAAAGAAATTGCTGTCGATGTGGGAGGTGTGAGCCACTTTTTCCTGTTGCAAGTGTTGAAAGAAGCAGGACTTGGTGCTGAAGATATTTCGATTTCTAACCTGACTCCAGATGTCGCAGCAGCTGCCTACCAAGCTGGAAGAGTCGATGTGGCCGTGACCTATGCGCCTTTCTTGCAGAAAGCGAATGATGCTCAGTCTGACGGTCGGGTTATTTTCGACACGTCTCAAATGCCGACGGCCATTGTGGATGTTTATATCTTCAGTCCTGAATTTGTAGATCAAACTCCAGACGCGGCACAAGCCTATGTAGACGGTATTTACAAAGGTCAAGAGTTCCTAGAAACCAATAAAGATGAAGCGTTGGAAATTGGCGGCAAATGGCTTGAACTATCGCCAGAGGATGTGGAACAAGAACTGCAGGGGGTTGATTTGACGAATCCAGAAAACAACGCCAAGATGCTGGGCGATCCGTCCAGTGAGCTATATCTCGTGCCCCATATGGCTGATTTGGCGAGCTTTTTGGTGGAACAAGGCCAAATTGAATCAGCACCATCTGCCGATCAGTTTGAGCAGGTGTTGGAACCCAAGTTTGTTCAAGCGGCGATCGCATGACCGCTGTAGCTGCTGACATGACTCCATCGGCTCCCATTAACGATCGCTGGTTTTCGACGCAGACGATCAGCGATCGCCTCTATCTCATTACAGAACCCCACTATTACTGGTTTAATCGAGCCAATCTTTGGCTCATCAAAGGGCAGAAACAAGATCTGCTGATTGATACTGGATTGGGGGTGTCCAGTCTGCGTCACCATATTGCTTCGTTGATCGATAAGCCCCTGTTGGCGATCGCCTCCCACGTTCATTTCGATCATTCAGGCGGCATGTTTGAGTTCGAGCACCGGGCGATTCATGCGGCAGAAGCAGAGGCGTTGAAAACGGGTGATGACTATGAGGCATTGTGTAGCCGTGAACAGGGTTGGGTGAAGCCAGAGCATTTTGCAGAGTTGCCGCATCCGACATTCACGGTGACCGAGTACACGCTGAGAGCGGCAGAACCCACCTGTATCTTGAATGAAGGGGATGTGCTGGATTTGGGCGATCGCGCATTTGAGGTCATGCATCTACCTGGTCACTCCCACGGATGTATTGCTCTGTATGACCCACAGGCAAAAGAGCTATTTTCAGGGGACGTGATCTATGACGGGGAATTGCTGGACGAGCTGCACTGTAGCCATATTCCAACCTATATAGAAACGTACGAACGGCTCAAGACGCTTCCAGTGGATGCGGTGTATCCCGGTCATTACCGGATCTTTGGACAGGAACGCTATGACCAAATCATTGGCGATTATCTGGAAGCAAGACGAAAACCAGGGTGTCCGGCTGAGGTGAAGCAGGCTTAGACAAGGGTTAGAGGTTACCGAGGAGCGGCGATCGCCCCGTTTCACCCTACTGGCTTGCTGTGCGACGAACCGCAAAGAGGCTTCCCATCAACCCAACAGAGCTTCCCAGTCCCAACAATGCCAGCGGCAGCATCACAGCCTTCACAGGACTGAGGGTTAATCCATTGGCCAGAAACTGAATGAAGTCCGGTTGCTGATTGAGAATCTGGCTTAGAAAGTGCTGGATAGATGCAATGAGCGCCCAGGCAATGAGTGCTCCCGCAATACCAAATGTGATGCCTTGCAGAATGAACGGGAAATAAATCCAGGTGGATGTGGCTCCAACCAATTGCATGACTTCGATTTCTCGCCGTCGCGCCATCACAATGAGGCGAATGGTTGTGGTGATAACGGCGATCGCCGTTAACGAGAGCACCGATGTAATGGTAAGGCTGACCCAATTCAGTCCCTGATTTAGCTGGGTAATCCGCCGAACGGCTTCGTTCACATACTGAACATCATCAACGCCCTGAAGAACTCGAATATCATCAGCTAGCTTTGGTACGGCTTCTGAGTTTGCAGCCTTGACTTTCAACTCATCCACCAATGGATTGCCGTTGAGCTGTTGCGTTGCTCCGGCAATATCGGAGATGCCCATATCTCTGACGAGGTCAGCCCAGGCATCGTCTCTTGAAATCAGGCGCACTGCGGATACGTTTGCGAGTTCTTCTACCGAAGGTTGTAGTTCTGCTGCGCTGACATTGGGTTCCAGATAAACAGACACTTCTAATTGACTGCCAAACTGTTGCAGCAGGTGCTCAAGCTGCCAGGATGCTTGTAGGCTGGTGCCAAACAAGAAAAGCAAAACCGTGACTGTGCTGATTGCAGCCCAGTTCATCCAACCTCCTCGCTGGAGTCCTAGGAGGGTTTCTCTTAAGAGATAGTCTGCTTTTGTAAGCATCCGGAGCATGGCATTTATCTCCTCTAATGATCATTCTGGAGATCATATCCTCATCTATATCAACTGGATTCAGCCAGATATACACGATTCTTTTAGAAAAGGACTCTCATAATCGAGTTTTTGTTCGGGAAACAGTCTACACTCAACACGGATTAACGTAAGTAGCTAGCCATAATTAAACGTACTCTTCTAAATCCTGTGCCGCCTGCGCCGCGGGCGGCACAGGATTTGGGGTTTTGTTTTAATGACGTCCCGGTACTTACACATTCTGTAGGGTCACACTCTGTGCGTCCCTGAGGATTCTTTGGGTTTTCCAAGACTTGTCATGCTCGGTTATTGGCTATGCAGTTGCTTGCTCAGTTGAAAGGGGCGATCGCCCCCATCGTGTCCCGCATCAAACCCTATCTCCGGTGGTTGATTCTCGGCGGAACGCTGTTTTTCTTGATTCATACCCTCCGACAGCACTGGCAAGACGTCGCAGCCATTCGCATTGACAGCACAGGGTGGGGATTATTGGCGATCGCCCTCCTGATTACCCTCCTGGCTCATGTGTGGGCTGGGTGGGTTTGGGGCTGGATCTTAGAAGAGTTAGGCTACGATGCGCTAGGTACCTGGAGTGTTTCAGCCTACCTCAAAACAAATATTGCAAAATATCTGCCAGGAAATGTTTGGCACTTCTATGGACGCGTCATGGCGGCAACGTCTGTCGGCGTTCCCCTCGACGGAGCTGCTGTCAGCGTTGTCATGGAGCCATTATTGATGGCGATCGCCGCCCTGATCGTCGCGTTCATCAGCAATCAGCGGCTCAACATCTGGCTCCAACTCATCGGCCTATTCATTGGCCTCACGCTTATTCATCCCAGCGTGATGAACCCCATTCTCAAAAAACTCGCCGCCGCCAAAAGCAAACTCAAACCCGGCAAATCCGAGCCTTTTGGAAACACCCCCTCCCTCTCCCCCTCTTCACCTTTAACCTCTTCCCCTTCCCCCTCTTCACCACCACCTCCCACCGAGCCAGCTACGCTAAAAAAATACCCGCTCCTGCCTCTCATCGGAGAACTCCTGTTTTTAGTAATGCGCGGAGCCGGATTTATCGGTGCGGTGATGGCGCTTCATCCGGTGGAATGGGGTAATGTGTTGCCCTTGTTGAGTGCATTCAGTCTTGCTTGGATGCTAGGGCTCGTCGTTCCAGGTGCTCCCGGCGGTATTGGGGTGTTTGAAGCAACAGCCCTGGCCTTGCTAGACGGCAGCCTTCCCTCAGGAATTTTGTTAGGAGCCGTTGCGTTCTATCGGCTCGTCAGTACGTTGGCAGAAGCCCTCGGCGCAGGACTTGCCTGGGGTGCAGACAAAGCCCTACGTCAGACTTAATGATGTGAGAACCACATAGCGACCATCGAGTCAGTAGTTAGTCATTATTAAACATAACCTTCCAAATCCTGTGCCGCTTGCGCAGCGGGCGGCACAGGATTTGAGTTTTTGGTTTTAATGACGTCCCGGTACTTAGGGACTTGCTAGAAAATAAAGTACCAATAGAGGGGCGGCGGGCGTAGACCGCCACCCATCTATTGGGTATCTTTTTTATTTGCAGATCCCTTATCAAGTCTCTGGGGAGAGTTCTAAACGATAGCGATAGAGAGCCACAGGGCGATCGCCCGCCTTGAAATAATCGGGGTCTTTTGGAGAAAGGTAAATCGCAGTGACCTGATCAGCCGTGATGGGTAATGTTTCATCCGGTAAATAGCAGTACTCGGTTGTGGTCTCCACCTCGTTGAGATAGGGCTGGGAAATCCCAAAAAAGATCTGTTGGAATACCTCAGTGGTAATGAATTGATGTAGTCGCGTGGACTCAGTTAACCGCCCGGTTACGGTAGAGACGAGTTGGCGATCGCCCTCTAGGTGTGTGACCTGTTGATTGGGATTATCCGGGTCAACCGTTACGGTTTTCACCAGGCGATCGCCCATGCCGTCAGTGGATTGGTTCAGCGTTGCCCGCATGAGATTGAGTCCGTTGAATGCCCGATCCGCAACAATTATTGGGTCATGTTGTGATGATTGTTGGGGCGATCGCCCTATCCATTGGGCAAAAAAACGATTGGGTGATGATTCAGATACGGACGATTGACGAATAAATCGAGCTTGAAAGCTAACAGGCTGGTTGAGATAGTCTTGATTGCTGTCGAATCCTGGCGTCACCACGTCGGGAGCCAGAGGAGCAACCGCATCCACCAGGGTTGTTCGGGCCTGCCAAGTCCCCTCAAACCAGTCAGGATAGGCTAGTTCGCCTGTGGCCATCTCGACTGGGGGTTTGGTGTTCCAGTGAGGATAGTGTTCTAGACGATAAGCCAAGGGATGGAAGGGGGTTGCGCCACTACAGATTAAC
>JBCCWF010000361.1:0-7150 GCA_039194035.1 Cyanobacteria bacterium P01_E01_bin.6
GCTAGTCAGACAGTCTAGTAACCAAAGCGTAGATAACGTTAGTCTCACAGCCAGCAACTGGGACTTTCAGTCCCTGCCCAACCTCTGGACTTTCAGTCCAGAGTGGTTCAGTTGCAGATTCCTTAACTCTTTGTAAGCATTTCAGAATCTTTCACAGTCTATTCCTCGAAAAATTGAGGAGAGTTCTTTTACAATGAACGTAATATTTCTTAACTCATTCTATTCAGCTTTCGACGAGTGGTCAGTACCTGGACGTCATTAAAACCAAAAAACCAAGTCCTGTTCCGCCCGCGCAGCAGGCGGCACAGGACTTGGAATAATACGTTTAATGATGGCTATCTACTTATCAGACGGGTTTTTCGTTGGCTCGTCAGTTGAGGCTGATGATTCATCGTCAATCGCCTGAGTAACCTTCTGGTGAGTTGTGATTTTACTGGTGGCATTGAGTATGTTCTCTTTCAGTTCGGTTGGAGTGTTGAGGTTCATGTCTCAAGCAATCAGTTGAGAGTCCTAGGAGTCTTTTTGTCATTGCAGTTGGAGAACATTCTATGTCTACAAGCTTGAGTCAATTTCTAGAACCAGTTGCGTCTTGGTTTGGGCAATTTGACATGCCAGAACCCATTGTCCATTGGGGACATCCGCTAATGATGGGTATTGTTGTGTTTGCAATGGGTAGTGCGGCTGGAATTACGGGATGGAGGGGTCGCATGATGACTGACTCTGGCGCGATCGCAGAGAACCTCAATAGCCATAAGAAAATTGCCCCTCTGATGTTTGCGTTTATCACGATGGGATACACCGGTGGGCTACTGTCCCTTGTCATGCAAGGACAACCTCTACTGGAAAGCCCTCACTTTTGGACGGGCTCCGTTGTGTTAGGGCTATTAGCGCTCAATGGGGCGATCGCCGCTTTTGGCTTTAGCAAAGGCAAAGCTGCTCGTACAGCCCATGCGTATCTAGGTAGTGCAGCTCTCGGCATTATGGTGCTACATGCGCTCTTTGGTCTCAAGTTAGGGTTGTCCATTTGAATCAGTGGCATTAGTAGACAAGCATCATTCGCTCACCTAATGAATGCCACTGATTCAGGGCTACTATCTGGTGAACTAGCAACGTAACGTAATAGACTTGATGACGTTTGTGCTGTAATGCTGAGGCTAACCTGTGATTCCGTTTGATGTTCCTCAAGCTCCGTATATGCTGCTCATTGTTGGGCTATTTTCTAGTCTGACCTCAGGACTTGCATTTGGGGCAGTCCTTAAAGGTTCGGTAGAAAACTATCTGGGCGATCGCAACCCTGAGCATCTGAAAATGTTGCGAGAACTTCCGCTTCAGCTCCCCTTTGCAGGAATTTGCATGGGAATTTGTTTATTCTTGGCATCTTCTGTCGAAATTTTTGCATTTTCCACGAAGCTTTCCTATGCGATCGCCTTTCCGTTGACGGTTCTCATTGGCGTTTTGGTGTGGTTTCAGCTCATGCAAATTTTGAGTGACATTGAACGAAAAGGCATTCAAGCATTAGGGCCTGAGTCTGCTGATGGCGAAGCTTTAGAGGATGCTGTTTAATGCTTGGTGACTGATGTCAACACCCCATATCGTCGTTACCTATAGCCCTGCCTATACACTGGTTCCCACCTACGAATGCTTTAATCGATGCAGTTACTGCAACTTTCGAGTGGAGCCAGGGACAGATGCCTGGATGTCCTTGGAACAAGCGAGGGCCATTCTGTCTGGTCTGGTCGGAAAAGGTATCAGTGAAATTCTGATTCTCAGCGGCGAGGTACACCCCAATAGCAAACGTCGTTCCGACTGGTTCCATCATATTTATCGACTTTGTGAGCTTGCCCTTGAGATGGGGTTTCTTCCCCACACGAATGTAGGCCCCCTAAGTCGAGATGAAATGGCTCAGCTCAGGTTAGTGAATGTATCGATGGGCTTGATGCTTGAGCAGGTGACCCCCCAGTTGATGTCCACCGTGCATCGCTATGCCCCTAGTAAGGAACCAACCGCACGACTCCAGCAATTAGAGTGGGCCGGACAGCTCAACATTCCGTTTACGACGGGGCTGCTTGTGGGAATTGGGGAAACAGACCAAGACTGGGCAGATACGTTGGAAGCGATCGCCCACAGTCATCACCGGTGGAGACACATTCAGGAAGTGATTCTTCAGCCTCACAGCCCAGGCTCTCAGCAGGACGAACTAGGACAACCTTTTCTATCGCATCAAATGCCTAAGTTGGTTGCTCTTGCTCGTCGTCTACTGCCAGAGGATATTGCACTCCAAATTCCCCCAAATTTAGTATTGGAACCGGAGATCCTTTTAGCCTGCATTCAGGCAGGTGCAACAGACTTGGGTGGCATCAGCCCAAAAGATGAAGTCAATCCCGATTATCCCCATCTTTCGGCTAGCTATTTGGCAGATATTCTCAACCCGCACAATATTAATATTGTGACTCGATTACCTGTGTATCCTCACTATGAGCACTGGCTTTCACAACGGCTTCAAGACGCTATCGATGCACGGCGGTCTAGTTTACTGTCCATGAAAAATGTCTAACGGCATTACTATGTCCTGGATTCCGTTTGCTATTGCTTTAGGTGCGGTTTTGGGTGCATTGAGTCGATATTATGTGACCTTATTTTGGCTTGAAAAGCTAGGCAAAAAATTTCCTTATGGAACTTTTTTTATCAACTTGACAGGTGCTCTCTTGATTGGTCTTGCCTCAACGATGTCAGCCACGTTAACAGTCCCAGTAGAAATACAAACCCTCATCATGATTGGTTTTCTAGGGGCTTATACAACTTTCTCTTCTTATATACTTGATACGGCTAACTTATTCCACAACCGTAGGTTTTCTGTGGGATTTTTTTACTGGATAGGTAGTCCAATCGTAGGATTTATCTGTATCAAGTTCGGCATCTGGATAGGTCAACATCTAATCTAAAAGCTAGTAATCATTAGAGTGTGTTGAAGGCGATAGCCACCCTGTTAATGCACGTCCTATGTTAAAGAATAAAAGTCCCAGTAGTGGGCCACTTATCCAGTATGCAAAGGCTTGCCACACATCTTCTTCTAGCAACTGAATGGTATCTAATTCATATGATGAAAATGTGGTGTAGGCTCCGAGGAAACCAGTCGTCAGAAGGAGAATCAGTTCAGGGCTGAATAATAATCGATTGATAGCCAGAGTTGTGATGATCCCGATTAGAAAGCAGCCACTTAGATTCACAACCAATGTTCCGACAGGGGAATCTGTCCCGGCCAACTGCTCTAACCCCTGACTGACATAATATCGACACAATGCTCCGGCGATCGCCCCTAGTCCAATTGCAATAGGCGATCGCACCTTAGACGTTTTAAGCATCTAGACTGGTTCCATGGTTAGAAATTGGTTGTTGGATGTTCAGTTTAATCATGCCACCAAGTGACGAAGCAGCCGCACACCGCACATGATGAAACCTTACATGGCACCAGTAGAATTGTCACAGGAAACATTCGACATACAATCGCGCCCAAAACCGAAAGAATCATTGATGTCCCAGCAACACAGACAACGGTAGCGATCGCTCGATTGATTTCAAGAGACAGACAATTCCAAAAAGTGGTGGGTCCCATTCCAGCAACGTCGTGTCGCAGTGGATCATAGGGTTATCGACAAAGCGTCCAAAGCCATCTTTGGAAGGCTATTGTCACGTCTTTTCTGCGAATCAATATCACCTCGGCACTTGAACAAAGGACGTTTTATGAGTACGCATTGTACGTTTTCATGAAACTACCCGAAGGTTACGAACGATGGGGTATGTAAACACTCGTCTTGACGTAAGGCTGAGCCTCAATCGGCAATTGGATTTAATATAGAACAAATGAACTGATTTTAGTTGTCTTGAGAACTGTCGTTTTCCCTAGAGGAAACGACAGTTCCCAAGACAGACGAGGTTTATTGCTCTACTCTTGGCTCAAAGAGCTAAGGATTGAATCCCCCTTACCAAAGCTTGTGGGTGACGCGTGGCTCTAATCAACGCACTACTGTTCAAACTTATTCAATATAGAGGGGATATTGTTGTGGGGCTAACCGTTTCGTCTGCTGTTCTTTGGGCCACATCCCAAGTCATGTCTGGTAGCTTGTCGTTGCTCTACGGCGTTGCAGGGGTCAGCCCTCACATACCTGGATACCATTCACCCCAGCATCATGGCATCGAGGATCAGCCGACCCTGACTGCTCAGAATCCGATTGCCTGTGCCGCAACACTAACGGCCAATCATCCATCGTCGCAGATTAATCTACGATCAGAACCTTCTCTAGCAGGTCGTCGTTTGGGATATGGGTTAGTGGGCGATCGCCTATCTATTCTTGGGCAGACCGTTGCCGACGATGGCTATGCATGGTACCAAGTTCAATTCCAGGTATCTCCCTTCCCAGAAGGCTGGATTCGTGGCGACTTCATCGCACTCAACAGCGTGAATTGTTCTATTGATGCGTTTGCCGCCAGAAGTGCGGTTCAATCTGTCGAACCAGACACTAGACCCGACAGACTGTTCAGTCCCTCGCAGGTTGAGTATTTCCTAGACGTGGCTTTAGGCAGCGAATATGGTGATAATTCTGCAAGGATTCGGCGTTGGGAGGAAGACATCTGCCTCAATCTCAACTTTCCTGCAGAAGAAAATATCAGTGCATTAGCAGAAGAGGCTGTGCGGTCTACCGTTGCTGAAGTGATTGAAGACATTCAATCAACCCTTGATGCTTCCAACCTTAATGCTTCTAATGCATCTGCATTGCTTCATGGCGTAGACGATGGCAGCCTGAGCACTGTTTCAGATGGGACACCCATCAACATCAGTATTCTCGACAATGAGGATGGGTGCGATGAAGCGAATGTCGAATTTTTCTATGTCCAATCAGAAAATTTTCGCCAATATGACCCAAATCCTCGCCAGGGACAAGTCGGCCATGTCTGGACATGGTGGAGAAATAACACAATTAACCGGGCGCGTATCTTAATATCGTCTAACTATCTCACTGACGATGAACGAGACCATGTTATTCGTGAAGAAATCACTCAGTCCCTGGGAATCTTGAAGGACTCTTGGAATTATCCAACCAGCATCTTTTACCAGGGATGGACAACGACGACGGACTATGATCCCATTGACGAAGCGGTGATCAACATGCTGTATCATCCGCAGATTCAACCGGGAATGTCGCATCAAGAAGTAGAAGATGTGCTCAATCAACTAGCGTCGAAGTGACCACAAACCATACTCAATGCAAACGACTCAATGCAAACGTGGATGCAGGTACAACCTACATCCACGTTCGTTCGTATTCTGTCCGCACTTGATGCGATTCAATAGGTGTAATGAGGCATCAAACAACTAAAGCGATGGTGACATTGTGGAGTCTAACGCACAAAGTCCTTCGCAACCCATCCGCCGTCTTGGTCTCCACCAACTAACTGAATCCACACGAGGTCATCGACAATCCGAAGCCCCTCGGTCTTGTAGGTGATTGATTGTCCATTGCTAATACTGCCTTGAGTGGCAGCACTCAACCCTGCGTCACTACGAACCATGAGCGGATCCCCACTTGTACTAACAACGCCAGTGACAGTACTTGTGCTGTCGCCAGCACCATCATCAGGAGTATCAGGAGCAGTAGTTCCAGTCGTCAGGAAGTCTTCAGCGATCCACTTGCCTGCAAAGTCACCGTCAGCCACTTCTACCCATTTCAGATCGTCACTTTCGGTACGAGACCCTTCAATATATCGAACCGTTGTCCCAGTATCAAAACTTCCAGCAGACGCAAATCGCAGACCGGCTCCATCGCGAATAACTAGGCCAGGAGTCGCTTCTACGTTACCCGAGATGATGGTAGGCGAGGGATCCGTAGTAGCGTCGTCATCTGTAGCAGTATCAGGGGCTGCGAGGAAACTTGCCGCAACCCAGCGACCTTGGAAGGATCCGCTAGTGATTTGAACCCAATCTAAGCCATCACTTGTTGTTTGTGTTGAGCGATCATAGGTTACTGCTGTGCCGGAGGCTAAGTTGCCCACAGAGCTAAATCTCAGGCCAGCTCCCGTGCGCACAACCAACCCAGAATCGGGTGTTACCACGCCTGTGGAGGTCGTTGGCAAGTCCGCACCGCTTCCACCACCACTACTCGTACTACAACTATTGCCGGCTAAAAATGGGCTGTCCGATGCTTCAACATCATCAAGGCCTAGAGCCGCTGCCGTGGCCGTGCCAACAATCCCGTCAGCAGCTAACCCTTTATCTGCCTGAAAGCTTTGGACTGCTTCAAATGTTCTTGCTCCAAAAATATTATCGGCGGTGCCTACACTAAATCCCTGATCATTCAATGCTTGTTGGACATCGCCAACAGCCGCACATGTTTCTCCAAGGCGAACGGAAGCCTCAGCCTGTGGAGTAGGGCTGACGACTGCTGTCGCAGCAGCAATACCAGCGACACCTAAAATTGCAGATTTTGAAACTCCTAAGTTGATCTCGTCAAAAGAGCGCAGTTTGGCCTCGGGGCTCTGGTCTTCATATCCCACTGCGTTTTCAATGAAGGCGAATATTTCCATAGTGACGTACCTGCACAACCTCTAAATAAACAGACAGATAATGACGTTAAAACTCAGTTAAGAATTACTCCATGAGAGACGTGATGAATTCTTGCACTTAAATAACTACAGATTCTTTGTACTACAGAATATGATAGTTCATTGGAAAATGCCAAGTTCTTGTTTTAAAAAGAAACGTCCCTAAAAGGGCTTATACCTTAAAGTCAGGAAGATTTAGCGGGATTCTGGAGCGCGGAGTGCCCCAGAATCCCGCCTTATAAATACAAGCCGCTAAAAGCAATCATTAAGGTTTTGTCGATAGGTATTAAGGTGATTACTTTTATGTTTTTGAAGGTTTGTTTAGTTAAGAATGCAAGTCTTGAATGCATTATCTCTATGTTGAATGAGGTTAAGAAAATGGCCTTATATTCTTGGCAATTCTCGAAAAAGGCCCGCATTTTTCAGGAAAAGGAGCGATTATACATGCTGTCGGTTCGAGGGTTTTATGCGGCCAATGTGAAGTCGTTCCACCTAAGAACTGCCGACTTTAATACTCTCGAAAAAGAAAATCAATATTCCACGCAAGAATGAA
>JBCCWF010000362.1:0-7127 GCA_039194035.1 Cyanobacteria bacterium P01_E01_bin.6
CACAGAAGCTACTTTTTATCGTCTGGATGTCGAAAGGCAGTGATTAGAATACAAATAATTCCGATGTTGATAAACACATCTGCCATATTGAAGATCGGAAAATTAATCAGCCTGAAATCCAAAAAATCAACCACCTCTCCAGATGCGAATCGATCAAGCCCATTGCCCAAGGCTCCACCCAAAATAAACCCAAAGCCTGCTTGTTCCCATGCATTCATCACAGGTCCCAAGAGAGCCAGAGCCGCCAACCCCAAGCTAACCCCTAGGGATAGCCACTTCAGCCACCCACCGCTGTTGCTAAACAGGCTGAAAGCAGCGCCTGTATTGGTGACATACGTAAAATGAAACACGCCTTCCCAAAGTGGCACGCTATCCCCGATTTTGAAACCTTGAACTACCCAGTACTTCGTTAGCTGATCTAGCATGACGCTAATGAAGGCCGTAATCCAAAAGAGACGATTTTTAATAGTCATACTGAATAAGACGAAGCTGAAGAATACGCAGAAGACGATAACGTGAGATGCGATTTAGATGTTCACATCTTCAGAAATCAATGGAGATTCTCGTTTCACGAACAAAGGCTCATCGAAAGTTGAGTCAATAGAACATGATGGAGCGCAAGATGTATGCCACAAGGGATACCGCACATACAATGACAAGTTGTCCAGGAACTGGAGCAACAGAGTAATTGAACAGGTTAGACAGCAGAGCTGACAACCCTCGCGTATTCTCATTGTCTATGAAATGGTTCACGACAAGGTAGCTAATTCCAGTGAGATGGACGGTGAAGAGACCGCATAGGCAACTTAGGGCTAGTAATTCCAAACGTTTAGGAAATTGTAAGGCAAGAACGCCGCAGACCCATGCCCCTGGAACAAACCCTAAAAGGTAGCCAAATGTGGGTTCGAAGATGTATCGAATCCCTCCACCATAGGTAAAAATTGGAAACCATGTTAACCCCAAAAAAATATAAGCGATTTGAGATATCGCTGCCGCATGTCGTCCTCCCATACAGCCAACAAAAAGCATCGCACCAATTTGCCAACTGACGCCAAGAGATCGTGGATCCGCCCATTCCAAGGGAATGCCAGCAATAAATGCCTCAATAAAGGTTCCACCAACCGTTAAAATAAGCCCGATAAAGGCCCACAAAAGCTCAAGGGGTTTAGACACGTTGAATTGCGATTAAGAGGTAAGAGGTCTGCATAATCTAGAGTGCCGTGAATAGGCTTCTCAATCGCTCATTATCCATTGACTATTAGATAATGCTCAACTTTATGTAGCGTTTCGTGTGCAATCATCAAACCGGATTACTATAGAAAATTCAATGCTGTAGGCAGCCTATGAAGATTTTGACTGTGAGACAAGAGCCTTGGATTCACAATCAAAGCCTATCTGACAACTGCCAGCATATGAGTTAGGGCAGAAACCTGATTGTGGCCACGCTAAGGGATTTGCAGGTAAATAAGTACCTGGACGTCATTAAAACCAAAACACCAAACCCTGTGCCGCTTGCTGAGCGAGCGGCACAGGGTTTGGAAGGATACGTTTAATGATGGCCATCTACTTAACATACCAACGTAGGGGGGCATAGCTGTCAGAGTACACAGCCGTTCACCTCTACAGAAGGGTTGCTTCTTTCTGTGAGGTTATTAACCTGCAACTTCCTAAGTGATTCAATAACCATGTCCTCAGCCTAAGTACCTCGGCATCATTAAAAACCAATTTCTCAATCCTGCGCCGCCCGTGGCGCAGGATTGAGGGGTTTTATATTTAATTGTGTCTACCGACTGAT
The DNA here is from genome assembly GCA_039194035.1 of Cyanobacteria bacterium P01_E01_bin.6. Classification (GTDB taxonomy): domain Bacteria; phylum Cyanobacteriota; class Cyanobacteriia; order CAKZMO01; family CAKZMO01; genus JBCCWF01. The sequence continues at coordinate 1,796 of JBCCWF010000362.1, forward strand.
TGCCGTTAACTATCATTCATCAAACTGGAGTGGGATATGGCCTCTGACTACCTTGAACGGATCTTAAAAGCGCAGGTCTATGATGTGGCGAATGAAACATCTCTTGAGGTAGCGCTTAATCTCTCGACTCGGTTGAATAATCGCTTACTTCTGAAGCGAGAAGACATGCAGTCGGTGTTTTCGTTCAAGTTGCGCGGGGCGTACAACAAGATGGCGCAATTGACGTTAGAGCAATTATCAACGGGTGTGATTGCATCTTCTGCCGGAAACCACGCTCAAGGGGTGGCGCTGGGAGCAAAACAACTGGGTACTCATGCCATTATTGTCATGCCGATGACGACGCCCCACGTCAAAGTCGATGCGGTCAAAGCTCGGGGAGCTGATGTTGTTCTTCATGGGGAAACGTATGATGATGCCTATGCCTATGCTCGTCAGCTATCTGAAGAAAAAGGTTTAGCATTTATCCATCCGTTTGATGATCCCGATGTGATTGCTGGACAGGGCACGATTGGGATGGAAATTTTACGTCAGTTTCAACAACCGATTCACGCCATTTTTGTAGCAATTGGTGGTGGTGGATTGATCTCCGGCATTGCAGCCTATGTCAAACGGTTAAGACCAGAAATTAAAATCATTGGGGTTGAGCCCATCGATGCTGATTCTATGAATCAGTCGCTCAAAGCAGGACATCGCGTCGTACTGGATCAAGTGGGCTTGTTTGCCGATGGTGTGGCTGTTAAACAGGTGGGAGAAGAAACCTTTCGGCTCTGTCAGCAATACGTGGATGAGATTATTTTGGTCAGCACTGATGATACCTGTGCAGCGATCAAGGATGTGTTTGAAGATACTCGCTCAATTGTGGAACCTGCTGGAGCATTGGCGATCGCTGGCGCAAAGACCTATGTAGAGCGTGAACAGATTCGTGGGGAAACCTTGGTGGCGATCGCCTGTGGTGCCAACATGAACTTTGATCGCTTGCGCTTTGTGGCGGAGCGGGCAGAGTTGGGAGAGCGGCGGGAAGCCATTTTTGCCGTCACGATTCCTGAGCAACCAGGTAGCCTACGAAAATTCTGTGACCTAATTGGCAAACGTAACCTCACCGAATTTAACTACCGCATTGCGGATGATGCGATCGCCCATATTTTTGTGGGGCTGCAGATTAGGAATCGAGATGATGCGACGACGATGATGGAGCAATTTGAGGCTCAGGGCTTCACCTCCCTAGATTTAACCGATAACGAGTTAGCGAAACTACATCTCCGTCACATGGTAGGAGGGCGATCGCCCCTTGCCCACAATGAACAACTCTATCGCTTTGAGTTTCCCGAACGCCCTGGAGCGTTGATGCGATTTGTCTCATCCATGAGTCCAAACTGGAATATCAGCTTATTCCATTACCGAAACAATGGCGCTGACTACGGCAGGATTCTTGTAGGAATGCAAGTTCCTCCCTCTGAGATGCTTGAATGGCAAGGGTTTCTCGACACACTAGGTTACCGATATTGGGATGAGAATCAAAACCCTGCCTACAAGCTATTTCTTTAGAAAATATTTAATGAGATCATCATCTTGGTTACACTGGCGACTACTATCGCAGGCTGCTCATTGCAGAAAACATCCTAAAAAAATTTCTTAACACGCTCTCCTCTTCTTATTGGAAAGTCTATTTGTTTGTTAAAGATTTATTAAGCTCTGTGATGATTCTCTTGTTACGAGGATGTTGGCTAGAAAGGCTGAACATGCCCTTGGTATCAGAATCACCACTTAATAGAGCCGAGTGCCTGAAAGCTGGGTACTGTGTTAATTCTTTGCTGCTTATCTTACAAACTTATGGATTATCAGTCGCTCGCGGAAGGGATATCGTCAGTCAATGATGAGCACAACCTCTCTGCTGTCATTTCTCCTCAAGAGCCTCCTAGTGGCAAGGAAGTAGTAACCAGCACGCTCATCGATCCATTAACCGGAACGATGCAGCGCAGCGCGAAAAGGAAGTCTTCTACTCAATCCGATGGTGATAATCGGCAGCGTCGGCGATCGCCCGCAACAGACGACTCAACTCACATTCTGCTCAATGATGCACCCAGAGGCGATGAAATCGTGCTGTCGGAGGTCGATCTTCAGGGACATGACCTGAGCTATGAGAATCTCAAATTAGCTAATTTCAGCCGTTTAAACCTTCGAGAAGCAAAGTTTTGTGGGGCAGATCTATACAGTGCCGATTTTCAGGAAGCTAATTTAGAAAAAGCCGATCTATCGAATGCAGATATGGAGGAAGCCGACCTGAGTATGGCGAATTTGAGCCAAGCTCAACTTCAGGGAACCAACCTCAGCTTTGCATTGCTCTACACGGTCAATCTAAGTAAAGCAAATCTACAACACGCAGATTTTTCCCACGCAGATTTGCGAGAAGCAGACCTCTACGGTGCCAATTTGCAGAACGGCAATTTCCATGAAGCCCACCTCAGCTTTGCCTATTTGGGAAATGCAGACTTTCGCAATGCACAATTATCTGAAGTCAACTGCAGAGAAGCCATTTTGCACAATGCGCTGGGATCTGGGGCCAATCTTCAAAAAGCGATTCTCCTGAAAACTGATTTCAGTAAAACCGACTTATCCAATGCGGATCTGACGGGAGCAAAACTCCAATATTCTATGTTTCACGCTGCTCGACTGGTGGGCGTACGGTTGACGGGGGCCGATATTTCCTTGGCCAACTTCATTCAGTGCTGCTTGCGCGACGCAAACCTAGACCAGGTGAGTGGCTACAACGCAAACTTTGGCCAAGCGGACTTGACGGGTGCTTCCTTGGTGGATGCACAGTTGGAAACTGCTAATTTCCTGGATGCTGATTTGTCCTATGCTCTCCTGAGGCGAGCCAATCTTCAAGGAGCCTTGTTGTCGGGAGCAAATTTGTCGGGAGCAAATCTACGAGGGGCGGATCTTCAGGGCTCACAGATGCGAAATACTGATCTGCGGAATGCCAACCTGCGGGATGCTAACATCACAGGGGTTGACTTATCGGACGCCCTCACAGAAGGGACGCGATTTTAGCAATGGTCGTTAAGCTGCAGCAGGTCGTGCCGTTTGGGCGATCGCTCGATGAATATGTGAGAATGTTCAACCTGTCGTCAGACGACCTCCAACGCACCGTGTTGGGAATTGCTGATGGGCCAGCGAGTTTCAATGCGGAAGCCACACAGAAGGGAAGTCCCGTTACCTCTGTTGATCCCCTGTATCACTTTACTGGGTCGGAGATCCGCAGGCGATTTGATGCGGTTGTGGATGACATTATTTAGCAAGTCCGAGAAACACCCAATGACTGGGTCTGGACCTACCATTCGTCTCCTGACGCATTACGAGAAAGCCGAATTCAGACAATCGAACGATTTTTGGAAGACTACGACCAGGGACTCCGAGAGGGCCGATATTGCGTTGGAGAACTGCCTCATTTAAGCTTTGCAGACAGCCAATTTGATTTGGCTCTATGTTCACATTTTCTCTTTCTCTACTCAGCGCATCTCGATTATGCGTTTCACCGAAATGCTGTGTTTGAACTGCTTCGTGTTAGCCGAGAAGTTCGCATTTTTCCGCTCACCACACTCATGCTGGAGCGATCGCTCTACATTGATGATCTCAGAGTCGAGCTGGAGCAGCGAAATTATGTGGTGTCTATTGTGAAATCAAACTATGAGTTTCAAAAAGGTGGACATGAGATGATGGTCATTCAACCGTGCAACCCACCATGTTGACCTCTCATCCTCAAGTTGGCCTCTGAGGGCGGAGGAAATCGGGGAACGTCGGTTGCAATCAGTTGACCCGATAAGTACCTGGACGTCATTAAAATCAAAATCCCAAATCCTGTGCCGCCCGCGCAGCGGGCAGCACAGGATTTGGAAGGATACGTTTAATGATGGCTAGCTACTTATCCCATTCGTTTTTATCAGCGCCCAACAAACCGTTCCCTATGAATTTTCTGGCTCATCTTTATTTCGCGACGAATACAGCTGATTCAAGAATGGGTAGCCTGCTTGGAGATTTTGTTAAAGGCAAACCAGACAGTCGCTTTAGTGCTGAAACCTGTAGTGGAATCTGGCTACATCGTGCTATTGATGAATTTACCGATCGCCACCCAACCGTACGTGAAAGCAAGGCACTGATGAGTTCCCAGCGCCGTCGCTTTGCTGGCATTATTGTGGATATTTGCTACGACCATTTCCTCTGTCGAAACTGGAATCAGTATTCAACCATCGCTTTGTCAAACTTTTCAGAACAGGTCTATGCATCGCTCAATGGCTATGACGGATTTCTACCAGAACAAGCCAATTTTGTGATTCAGCGATTAACGACAGAAGACTGGCTTCAGTCCTATCAATCAATCTCAGGGATTTCATCCGTATTGAACCGGGTGTCAAAACGGACACAGCGTATCAATTTACTCTATGGATCTGGCGAAGAACTAATTCAGAATTATGATGCTTTGAATCATCACTTCATGACTTTCTTTCCCGATTTGATTCAGTTTGTTCATCAACACGAACATCGCTAGAGCCAGTGTAGAAAAGCTTTCTAGCAATTTATCTAAAATTCGCTCAATCGATAAAAATACGCTAAAATGTCGCCTGGATTCGTGTGTTCTCGACCTGTTTAAGTGCGATCGCTTTATGTATTCCACCTAGGACTTTACGATGGGAATCAGCCGAATTGAGCAGTTCGAAAAAACAAATTTTGGTTACTACGTACGACTAAAACGAGACGGAAGACAATACGCTAAGTTCTTCTCTGACTCACGATTTGGGGGGCAGCAAAATGCGCTGAAAGCAGCGCAGGACTATCTCAATGAGCTATCAGAGCAACTGCCTCGGCGATCGCAAGCGGGGCAAATAAGCACTCGCAACACAAGCGGTATTGTCGGTGTTAGCCAAACAAAATCCACTCGCAAAGGCCATACCTATGAGTATTGGCAAGCGTGGTGGGGCAGTGGGGGCGATCGCAAAAGCAGAAAATTTTCAATTAATAAATACGGCACTCAAAAGGCGAAGCAACTCGCGATTGAGACACGAAAAATTTGGGAACAAGAAGCTCAGGTTTCCATGACCTAGCTGATTTGTTTGTATAGCGTCAACTATCAACCGCCACAAGTAAGTACCTGGACGTCATTAAAACCAAAAAACCAAATCCTGTGCCGCCCGCGCAGCGGGCGGCACAGGATTTGGAAGGTTACGTTTAATGATGGCTAGCTACTTAACCGTTTTCTCATAGCTGTCGGTTCGAGGAAATTGGCCAAGTAATGTAAAGTCTTGTCGAGTCAGTTAAATCCATAGATGCTTTGCGG
>JBCCWF010000363.1:0-7089 GCA_039194035.1 Cyanobacteria bacterium P01_E01_bin.6
GTCTAGTCACTCGGCTGTGGGATAAGATTGCGCGGCTAATGAATCTGTATGGGTTTGATTTAACGGTAAAGCAGGCATCATTCAGTGGCGCAAAAACGCCCAACCACGAGAGCATTGATGACACGATGATGGATGCAGCCGTCTATTCCATTATCGGAATGCTACTGAGAGATAACAAATGGGGTAAATGAATAGGCATCAATTTACTGCCAATAAATATTGGTCTGAGAGGAGATGGACCCAGCAGAACCGGAATTATCATCCTGGGAATCGCTGTCTTTGGTGCGATCGCCCTCTCGGGAACCGATACACAAAAGGTTTCTTGTTCCAGGAGCATACATGGACGAATTCAATGAGTACGAGAAAGTTTCAAGGATATTGGTGCTGCGAGTGCTCAATAGAAGATGAACCGCCAGAGCTTTGTTGATGGACAGTCCAATAAGAATCCAAAACAAAATCCCCGGCATTGAACAAAGTGAGTCAATCCGGGGATTTTTGTAGTATTTACTTCAAATCTTACCCCCTAGAACATTCAGAAAATTAGGAGGGCGATCGCCACTCCAGCACATAACGCCCAGCCATAGCCCCAGATAAACCAGGCAAAGAAGTTCATTGCCATCTGAATGGGGTTTGGGTAGCCCAGTAGCCATCGGAGCCCTAGGGATTTGGCTCGGTTGTTTTGGTATCGAACACATCCCCAGCCTGTTTTGCCTGTCCACCATGCTGTGCCAGACAGCCCCAGCGATGCAGGAACATGGATGAGCCAGTGATACCATCCAGGAATTGCGACGATAATATTTAAGCGATAGCTGATGTGGTGACGATGCATTTACAGTACCTCTCTTAAATAACTAATTGGATCAATAGCTTGCCCATCTTTCCTTATCTCAAAATGTAGGTGAGGTCCCGTAGAAATGCCTTTGTTTCCCAGTGATCCGACAATATCGCCAGGTTGCACCGGTGCGCCATTAGCGACGACCACCGAAGAATTGTGTCCGTACCACGCCTCTAACCCATCATTGCAAGCAATGAAGAACGCAGAATCACCAAACCCATCGCCATTACCGTCCGCGCCTGGGTAGTGGCGCAACGTGCCATCACAGAAGGCTATTAACGGAGTTCCTGTTGGCATCGCAATATCAACACCATTGTGGTGCTGCCAAGTCCCGTGAACAGGATGAAGGCGATCGCCAAACAAAGCACCCTTTGCAGTGGGGATGCTGCCGCCCTGGACTGGAAATGAGTAGCTGCTTGTATCTCCACACCCGGTCGCTGCTGCAATCTGATCAGCGTAGGTGGCGATGCTAGGGTACTCATTACCACCAGAGTATTGAGGACGTCTATCATCCTTCAGCGATACGTCGCCGCTATACCACCCAGCGGCGATCGCCCGTGCCAGTTCACACCCTTGATAGCCCTTCTGAGTAGCTTGCTGAATCAAGTCTTTCGCATACCCAATGAATGCTTGATCCTGCTTCTCTGGGTTGTTTAAGAACTCTGTCACGCCATCAAAATCGACATACCGTGATGCTGTCTCTGGCATGAACTGATATTTGCCCATTGCCCCACTGTCAGCATTCAGGGCTGTGTAGTCGTGAGAAGATTCTTGGGCGGCGATCGCCTTCTGCACATCCGCAATAACTAAATTTAGATGTTGCTGACTTACCTCAGGAATGGATAAGTCGAAGTCAATGCTCTTAATCGCGTTCCAAGCAAGGCCAAGCGGCGTATAGTTCAGCACCTCTGTCGCCTCTCCTATCATGCGATTTCTAATGCCGTCAATAAAATTGTTGGTTGCTGTGATTGGATTGCGAAGAAACAGCCCGTAGTAGGCAATGACTTTGACAGGCTCTGGCAATTTATCCGCCTGATAGCTGATCCATCTTGGCGCGAGTGTGGCGATCGCTACGTTCAAAGATCCAATCAGAGCAGCACCCCAGATGCCTACAACAATAAAGTCACTAATGAATCCGCTAGAGACTTGGTTGGTGATTTTATATATCGATTGTTGGGCGACTGCTTCAGTTTGAGCGATCGCCGGATTTACGGACGACGGGGTCAAAGGTTGTAATCCTGCCCGCTTCCGATTCCGGTTCACTTCCAGAAGCGTCTGATTCCTGTCTTGAACCCTCTGCTGATGAGTCTTCCACATCGTCAAATACTCCCTCTGTTGGCTCAAAACTGAGCAGGTGAGGCAATGGATTTAATCGGCTCACTGCTTGTAAGTCTTCATCTATCTGCTGCTTTACTTCATCAATTTGAGTGACTGCGTAGGCATGATGCACCGGGCCTTCTGGTGTAAACATCCAAACGAGCCAGAAGTAAAGCAGTAAACCACAGAGAGACGCTTGCCCCACATGCCACAAAATACGAGTCACAGAGAACCCTCGCCATCTTCGACGACGCCATCACAGTTCACATCTTGAACACCAGCGCACAAGGTTTGAACCTCGGATTGCTTCTCCGAAAAGATGACAAAGCGTTCAAACACGCCACTGAAAACCCAAAACCCATTCCTGGATATCTGATCCACAGATGTCCAGTCTTTGATGCCCGAGGGTTCTGAATCAAAGCAACCTCTAAACCCAAGAACACCAAACGTAAGCACGGCAAGCAGGCCAATAAATCTAAGCGACATCTTCTAAATACTCCTCTGCGACTTGTTCAAAAACGACTGAGAACTGCTCTTTGTACTCGACACCACTCCTATCTTTCAATCCAAAAAGTTGATCTGCACATCTCGTTTTGCAGTCGATCTTTCCAGCAGCTTGAATGAATTCAAGAATCTGTCCCCGAACGTTTGGATTGTCATATAGGTTTGTAACTAGCTTGGGGGCTTCCCATTTCTTATCAAGCAGGTCTGGCATGTATGGAATCACTCCTATCTGAACTACGGAGCCATTCACATAAACAAATGGTCGTTTACCCGCATTCGATAACCCTCGACAGATTCGTGCAATATCTTCAACAGGGCGATCGCGACCCGCTGCCACATTCTTCAGTACCTGTAAGTCATGGGTGAAGTCGCCTAACAGCATGAACTTAGCTGCCTTCATTGAACGAGTATTAATGCCCAAATCCCCTACCAGGTCAGACTGACTATCAACCCATAATCCCTTACCGTAGCTGTCGCCTAAGTTGAGGATTAGCTTAACGGAATCCCCAATGGGTTTACCTACAGCTTCTTCTTTAGGGATCATTGATTCCATTAGCTGAACATTCTGCAGCTCAGGCAAAATGACCAGCCCTGGGGATGTATCGTTAGACGGATCGAAGTTGTGCAAAAATTGCCGTATCTCTTCAGCTCGTCTTTTCACTGCCTGAGGATTAACCACGTGGTAATCACCCCAGGTAAGTTTTTTACTTTTATCCCTTCGATCGGGCGTTCCAAACTTAATGTCGCAAATGTAAAGCGGCAACGCTTCACAGTCTCCACGAACTTCTCTTTGATTGCGCAGCCACATCATCAAGAGCATCGTGAATGTTTTGCCGCTGTCCGTAGAGGCAATAAACGTCAATCGCTTCTCCATTGCTGCGGTAGATAAAATCTGAAGGCTCCGCGTCTCATCATCAAATGAAGTAGATACCTCATTAATGATTTTGAAGACGTGGCCTGACTTCGGTACATACTTTTCTAAGGCATTCCGCCCACCTCCACACAAGCCCATCGCATCATCAACCAGATTCTGAACGGTGCGATCGCCACCCTTCCATAGCCCCGCAACACCCCACACAGCGGCACAGCTACCCAACCCAATTAACGGGATAGCTGTACCAAGGAAGCTGCTAGATAGCTCTGTAATCCGTTGCTGAACGCCTGGTTCAACCTGGTTAACGGTCGCACTGGGCTTAATAACAACGTCACTCGCTGTCAGCGCAGTAAAAGCAGCAGTCACGCCAAGCGCTGCTAGCAAAAGGTTCTTTCGAGTGTCGATACGTGTCGGAGTCATCGCACCAACCTCGCAGTTCTCTGATCAACTAAATCTGATAATGCATTGACCCAGTCCTGGGCCGCATTGACCGACTCGCCAATGGAATAGTCACAGAATGCAACCGTCTCATTCGTGCGATCGCCCGTCACGACAGAAGTAACAGCAACCAAAGCCGTCATCTTCTCTCGAATCACTTGGGCGCTATCTGTGCGCTCCTCAAGACTCGCGATTCCCGATAGCTGCTTCATTTCCCATAGAAGATTGTTGGCTTCATCTCTCAAAGGAATGATGGGTAGCACTCCGTTGTCAGCAGCTTCATAGACCTGCTTGAAATAACCGTTGAAGTATCCACACTCAAGATCGACCTGAAGGTCTAATAATTGAGCCTCTAATCGTGTTGCCGTTGTTGTGAGGTTGTAGGGCAGTGTTCTGGTTCCACCCAGTTGAATTGCTGTAGGTTGTGATTCAGTGACTTCAATGCTTTCGTCAGTTGCTGCCCCCTGATCTAACGTCGCTTGTTGGCTCTGTTGTGCCCTAATATTTGTATCCACAACAACCTCAGACGGAAACACAACAGACGAGTTCAATCGATTCCAGATCAACAGGAATCCGGTTAATCCGCCTACAATCGCAAGTGCCATCCAAACAGCAGGAAAGCGCCGTCGCTCAACCGTTTCGAGCTGAGTTGGTGGAGCTGTTGCAACATATTCCAGCCTTGGTGACTCATCTGTTGGAGCTGTGTAGATAGATTCGTTTTCAAAAATTGTGTTTGTCACAATGACTCCGACATCCTACAAACAAGAACGTATTTATTGTGTTGTGGCTGTTGGGCGTGTCTGTTGTCTATGGATCTGCCAGGGTTGCCACAGCCTTAAGCAATTCGTCGTCAGTCAGCGGATCTGAATTACTCAGCTTTGCCCTTGCCTTTGCCTTCTTGTCGCCCTCAATCGTTGACAATAGGCCCGCACGGTAAAATGAGTAACCCAGCTCTAAGCCCCCAAACACAAGGGATAGAACCCCAGCGATCGCCCCAAATGACAGCGCACCACCCAAGATGATTTCTCCGGACACCGCATTGATTTTGGCTTGCTCATCTCTTGTCATCTGATAGCTAAATGCATCAGAAACAGACGACGACAAGACGAAAACGCCTGTAGCTGCTGTCAACAAAGAGATTAGAGCTGATCGGACTGCGATATACGCCAATTGCTTTAACATGGGTTGTTGCCTCATAATGTGAGCAACGCTAATTGTGTCTTTGGGGTGGTTGTCCGATTGGGCGATCGCCCCTTATTTCATGGACGGAAAAGGCTAAAAGCCCTCCCAACATTACGCTACAGAGACATAGGGCGATCGCGGCGACAGGCGTCAAGCAGTCTCTATCTCGCCCTGCTGCCCCAACGCCATTGACTCTAAGCGCTTTTTTACCACACCAGTCTTGACCGACTGAACAAGCTGCTCAACCTCTTGACCATCAGCTAATCCCTGCTGATCAGCGTTCTCCATTAATCCGCCAATTAAAGCAGACAGATCATTTCGATTGGCAGAAGCATTAGCTTTGAAATATTCGCGATCGCCCATGTGGACATGCAGATGAATTGATCCACCGTTCGTTGATGGGATGATACTGCCTAACCCATAGCCAGAACTAGGAACTAGCTCAGACGAAATGGGTTTAACCTCTCCCTTCTCTTCAAGCTTCAAAACTTTGGTCAATTGCGCCTGAGCTTCATCGCTCAATCCGTTAGATACATCAATCCCAAGATCTCTACACAGCCTATGTGTCGTAGATTTCGCCAAGTTGTGCTTCTTGCAGAAGCTATGTAACGAAATTTCTGCCATCTGGAACGCCTCTGTACGTTGATAAAACTTGAATGGAACGGATTGTGAACGCCTCAACACATAAAAATGCGTTCGAGTGCGGTTCTGTCAACGTTCACACCCGTTCACTAATTATTTATATATCAAATGAATCGTAATTGCAATTCAATAGAAATTTATTCCAATGTGGTTTTGGTTTCTGGGCAAGGAATGCTTCAATAGATAAGCGTTTGAGCGATCGCCATGGCAGAAAGGAAAAATCCACAACGAACGATCACCCTGACAACCAAAGAGGATGAAGACCTGTTGATCCTTGCAGAATTCTTGAATGACAATCCTGCGTCAATCGTTCGTGATGCTTGGGTCGCATGGTATCGCTCAGATGACGCTCAGAATTTGATACAACGTGCTCGTGCCGCCAAAACAAAACAAAACCCCTCCGAATAATGAAGGGGTTGAAGATGGCGATCGCCCTTCCTGCAGGCACTCCCTTAAAATGACAATTTCAAACATGGGACATCAACCGTCCCATCTGCCTCGACGTAAGCGTTAACGATATGCCCTGAAAGGAGATTGTCACGACCAGGAATGAAGATTCCTTCCGGAAAGTACAGCGAAATGATATTTTGCTTGATCTGCCAGCAGGGATTAATGATTCGCTCCCCTCTCCAGGTATGAAACCAAAGGGCAGGCTCATCTGGAGCATTTTTGTAATGCTCCATCACGACAAGGTCACGATAGAACTGATCACGCTGCAACAAAAAAAATGCCCGGTATTGTTTCATAAGCGATCCAGGGACATCCCACATGTGCGGCCCCATATTTGCGCGATAAGAACCAACGTTATAGATGCCGTAATTTCCATTCTGTAGCCGCGTTGCACGTCGGGGACTGTCGATGGAGTCACCCACCACCACTGGAGTAAAGGCGACATCCAGGTCTACCATTTCAGCAGCACTTTCTAGTCGCTGACAATGATTTTTTTGTTGCTCGGTTCGTGTCTCTTCTTCAAGGAAGTATTTTTCAAGCGCGGCCATCACTTGAATTTGGTGATCAGACATCTTGTTTCTCCTCAGCTAATTGTTTCTGATTCCATTCACTCAGTCGCTCACGAAAATCAACGCAATCCCCATCAACTCCAAGCGGATGCAAAACGCACACTAGCCCATCCTTGCCGTGATAGTAGTGGCAGTCTAGGCATTGAGCGATCGCCCGCTCCCCATCTTTATCCATTTGCCAAACTGCGCGGCCATGCTCATTGACGAGAGCAATGGACAATACGCTACTTGGCAATGAGCGGAACTCTTTTTGAGTGGGCGTTCTGTTCTGAGATTTA
>JBCCWF010000364.1:0-7075 GCA_039194035.1 Cyanobacteria bacterium P01_E01_bin.6
GGCATTGATGAATGTGCCGCAAAGCATCTATGGATTTAACTGACTCGACAAGACTTTACATTACTTGGCCAATTTCCTCGAACCGACAGTATTTGAGTCTATACAATCATTGATAATGATAGTCATTTAAGGCATCTTCAATACTCTTGAGTGTCTGAACGTCATTAAAACCAACCCCCAAAATCCTGTGCTGGCCGCTGCGCCGTAGGCACAGGATTTGGAAGGATACGTTTAATTATGATTCGTTAATTAGTCTCGTGCGTGTGGGCGATCGCCCATCTGTCGACAGACACAGATAAAGAGTCCATCGCTTGTTCCGGATAGTGATAACTGCTGGAGAAATGTCGACCCATCCTTGCGTGTAGCGGTAACCTGCCCATGCCAAGCAATAGATTTCCTCAGGGCTGGAAAGATCTCATGCTCAAAACGTATTAGCTCTTCTTGGGAATACAACAATTTCCAAGACTTGCCCACGAGTTCCTCGGGAGAAGCATAGCCAAATAAGTCGAGATGAGCTCGATTGAGATAAAGGTAGATATCACCTTGTAGAATTCCGATACCATCAGTTGCGGTCTCTGTCGCTTCTAGCTTCAGCCGCATCGCTGCCTCCACTTTTCGACGCTCAGTAATATCTTCATACGTTCCCAAAACGCCAACAACCTGATCAGCAAAACTATAGACAGGAAATTTATTAGTTTCTACGAAAATAAGATCGCCATTGGCCTGGAATTGAGTTTTAAGGCTTTCAAGTTTTGCACGGGCTCGTTCCATGACTTCCCGATCATCTGCACGGTAACTGTCGGCTTCTGCCTTAGCCCACGGCAAGTCATAGTCAGTTTTGCCGATAATAGATTCTGGAGTCGCTAATCCTGCCGCCTTGGCAAACTTATCGTTGCAGCCCATATAAACAGAGTGTCTATCCTTCCAAAAGACATAGAGAGGTAAGGCATTCAAGACAGTTTGTAAGAATTGTTGAGACTCTTGTAGCGCTTTTTCTGCTTGCTTCCGATCGTTGATATCGATTAACACGCCGACTGCACGCACTGGCTTATTTGCTTCGTTATAGATGCCATGTCCTTTTTCCATCACCCAACGAATCGTTCCATCGGAATCAACAACTCGGTACTCAGATTCAAATTGAGTATGGGTATCCAATGCTGCTTGAAACGCCTGCTCCGCCTGTTCTAAATCGTCGTGATGGACACAAGTGCGCCAGGTTGATTCACAAGACTTTGATTGTCTTGGTTCCAGCCCCAGTAATCGATATTGACTGTCACTCCACAGGGATTCCTTCGTTTCTAGGTTCAATTCCCAACTGCCTGTGTTGGTTAATTCCAGGGCTAATCGTCGCCTTTCTTCGCTAGCGTACAATGCTAAATCAGCGTTCTTGTGCTCGGTGATGTCGGTGTTGATTCCTGCAAACCGATAAATCTGATTCGCTTCGTTGCGAATGGGGAACGTCCGATTCCAAACCCACCTGATGGAACCATCAGCATGAACAATCCGATATTCCATGTCGCCAAATCCACCTTCTCCAAGCTTTTGCTGTTGAGCGGCTGTTACAACGCGCTCATAGTCATCTGGGTGAATACAGTCAAGCCAAGCGTCTGGATCGTCATACGCGGCGTGAGCAGGTTGTTTCGATAAACGGCTCCATGACGAGTTCTGAAAAATCACCTGTCCCGAACTCGTTTCCTTGAGAAAGAATACATCTTCAATGTGTTCAAAAATTTGCCGAAGCTGACTTTCAGTCTCCAACAAGGCTTGTTCTGCCCGTTTGCGTGCCGTAATATCACGCACGATTGTTGAAGCCCCCACCACCTGTCCCGCCTCATCTTTCAACGGCGAAATGTTAATCGAGACATCCGCGAGGGTGCCGTCTTTGCGAAGACGAATGGTTTCGAACGAGTCTACTCGTTCTCCTCTCCTAATGCGGTCAATGACTTCCTGGTGTTCACTGATCCGATCCGCTGGAAAGAGTATTGAAAGCGGTTGACCAATCGCTTCAGTTTCTGAATAGCCAAACAACGTCGTCGCGGTGTGATTCCAGCTTGTGATAATGCCATCGAGAGTTTTGGTAATGATGGCATCATTGGACGATGAGACGACATCAGCAAGAAGTCGCAGGGCTTGCTCGCTCTGTTTGCGCTTCGTAATATCAATGGCAACGCCAAGCATGCTCATACAACCATCAGGCTCAGACAATGCTGTTGCGATGCGGAGGAACGCGTGCTCCTCTCCCTCAACTATCTCAATCGTTTCTCTGGAGACGACTTCTCCTTGTTGGCAGCGTTGCTTGACTGACCAATACTCGGCCAACACATCGGGTAAAAGAGGTAAGTCATCCACATGGGTGCCAATCAAATCACCATAACGGGCAACATCTGCTGGATTTTGCAGAATAAGGCGATCGCCAGCATCACGAACCCACACACCAAACGGCAACGCGTTAATTAACGTACTGAGTCTTGCCTCACTGGTGGCGAGTTTTTGTTCCGCTTGTTTGCGATCGCTAATATCCATGATGGTGCCGACGTAGCCAATCACCTGCCCGTTGACATTCCGCTCAGGAACGGTCTCTTCATAGATCCATATCACCGTACCATCGCGGTGTTGATAGCGATATTCAAGACTGTATGGACAGTGACTCTGAAGCACCTGACTCCATAGCTCGCTAACGCGATCGCGATCGTCAGGATGGATTTGTTGTTGCCAGTGGTCAGTCGTTGCCTCCTCTGGGGAGATTCCGGTGATTTGGCAGTATCGATCGTTGACATAAACACTGCTGCTGACAATGTCGTCACGGAAAATTCCAATCGGGACGGCTTCGATCAGGCTTGCGTAGCGGTGTTCGCTTTCGGCTAAGGCATCTTCGGCCTGCTTCAATTGCGTAATGTCGCGGCTGCTGACAACGGCTCCACTGATCGAACCATCCAGTTCAACATATGGAGAATAGTTAACGCTGATATAGCGTGGGCCAATAGCGGGAAATTCAAACCAATCCTCATATTGGACGACCTCGCCACTGAAGCAGCGATCAAGCTTGGGGCGAGCAAATTGTTCACAAATATCTTGACTAAAGAGTTCGTCGATAGAGTATCCCACAACCTCTTCAACTTTTTGAGCCATCCTATCCAGATACGTCTGATTCACTATCTGGTAGATGTAGTTTCGATCAATGAGTGAAATGCTATCTTGGGTTGCAGAGACGATGCGCTCATACTTCTGAAGGGTGGCTTCGTCACGTTTGCGTTCAGTGATATCTCGATCGATGCCGCGACGCCCAATACAGTTTCCAGCATTGTCAAACAGGCTAATTTGCCTGCTTTCTAGAATGACCTGGTGGCCATCTTTATGGAGAAACTGGAGTTCAAGATTAGTAATGATTTGCCCAGCGTCAAGTGCAGTGCTGTTTTGTCTCAAAACGCGGTGTTGATCAGGAACCATGAACTCCAACACACTATGTCCAATCATTTCCTCAGGGGTATATCCTAAGATGGAAACCGATTGGGGACTGACGTAGGAGATAAGACCCCGATCATTTTCTTCCCAGATCAGGTCGTGGGTGGTTTCGACTAAATTGCGGAAACGCGTCTCACTCTGTCGTAGCGCCTCTTCTATTTGAATGCGATCGCCAATTTCCTGAATCAGTTCATTATTCGTGCTTCTCAGGGCCACTGTGCGTTCCTGAACACGTTGTTCCAATTCTGCATTTAGAGCACGCACCTCTTGCTCTGCTCGCGTCCGTTCTTGTAACTCAACCTGTAGTCGGGAAAGGAGTTCTGACTGATAAATCGCTATTCCTGTTTGGGTTGCAAGCTGTTTGATGAAGTCAATATCGATCCCCTTCCACTCACGAGGATGAGAACATTGGTGAGCAATTAAAAGACCCCACAGTCGTGGACTGGGTATCTCATCAGGATCATTAGACGGTGCCAAAATCGGGATGATAATGTGCGATCGCACCTGAAACTGTTTCCAGAAATTGACAAAGGCGCAGGTCAAGCCAGAATTATCGATATCATCAACAACAATGTGATGTCTTTGTTGGTAGCGCTCAATATAGTCCTCATCAATAGAGGGGCAATTGGGTAACGTGGGTCCTGTAATCAGAAAGTCATCCTGGCAAACCGCTTGAATTAAGAGCTCACTGCTCCAGTCTGGGTTGAAGCGACAAATAATGACCCGTTCTGATTGGAGATACGTCAAGATATTGTCAGCGGTTGCTTGAAGAATTGTGCTTAGGTCGAGCGATTGGTGAATATGTTCAATATTCCGTCGAAGTAGACGTTCTTGTTCAAGCTGTTGTTCCAGTGCAATTTGAGCCTCTTTGAGATCACTGATATCCAGAGCAATGCCGTCAGCAACGATGTCTCCATTGTCGTTTTGCGAAAACCGAGCAATTTCTCTCATCCATCTCATATCACCGGAAAGATGCATGTCTCGATACTCGACATCTAACGGTTGCAGCGTTTGCCGACACTGATAAAGTTGCGCTTCAACGTGTGGGCGATCGTCTGGATGGGTAGAGTCAAGCATCAGGCGTGGGTTTTCCATAATCTGTTGCGGGGTCAATCCGCTAAACTGCGTTGTACCCTCACTGATGTATGGAAGCGATACGGTTCCATCTGGCTGAACCACTTCACGATAAATGACCCCAGGAAGATTTGCAGCAATACTTTCAAGTTGCTGTTTTTGTTGGCGTAGAGCTTCTTCCGACTGTTTTCGCTCAGTAATGTCTCGAACAAAGCTCTGAATGCAAAATTGATCTTCATACTCAATCAACTGAGCATTGATTTCAACTGGAAACGTTGAACCGTTCTTCCGCCGATAGTATTGCTCATAGGTCACATCACCATCCATTTCAATCTGCTGGATGATCTGGACACGTTGCTTTTCATCTGATTGAAGCTCGATATTTTGAATAGAGAGTTGCAGGAGTTCTTTTCGCGAATAGCCCAATTTACAAGCGGCTGCCCAATTTGCATTCACAATCCGATAGGTCGACGCCTCCAAAATGAGAATGGCATCACTGGCGGCCTCAAACAACGAACGATATTTGGCTTCTGATTCAGATACTGCAATTTCAGCCCGCTTGCGTTCCGTAATATCTTTTGCAATGAAGACGGTTGCTTCGACCTTTCCGTGGTGTCTTTTGACCGGGCTAACGGTATATTCGTAGTCCTTCTTCCCCTGGTGATAAATATCAGGTAGTTGGATTTCACCATAGTTAGGCCGCCCACTGTTGAGAATTTCACGATGGCTTGCACTCAGATGCTCAATAATGTCGAGCGGTAGCGTTGTCGCTGTGAGTGGGTTGTTGATGAGTTGGTGGCGATCGCCACCAAACACTCGTGCCGTAACTTCATTGATATAAATGAATCGACCATCTAAATCCTGAGCAAACACTAAATCCAAAGAGGCAAGTAGGGCCTGATCAATACTCTTCACAGCGAACCTCAGTTTTTAGATAGAGCGGAAAAGAACCAAACAGTAGAAGGGCATACCCCACTAAGTAGATAGCCATAATTAAACGTATCCTTCCAAATCCTGTGCCGCCCGCTGCGCGGGCGGCACAGGATTTGGGGTTTTGGTTTTAATGACGTCCAGGTACTTACAGTGAATGTAATGACCTTAAAGAATTACAAGAGCTTAGATTCTCATCGACTCTGAGCTTTTGTAATTCTGATGTATGTCGCTCACACGACGTAGAAAAGTTTACGAAGACATGAGCGATTGAGGCGCACTCAGCGCGCCTCAATCGCTCATGTCTTCGTAGTGGATCTGAGAAGTTTGCCACGTCATGTAGCTCACATAATGGCGATACACCTAATGACGAAGAAATAGGCATAAAGTAGAACTGGAAAGTAAGCTGTTATCTATTTAATTACATGGCTGTACCCCGCCGGAGGCCGGGTACAGCCACCAAAATACGCAAAATAGGTGAACTTTAGCTTATTAGTATCTCGGCCTTTTTAATTGTTATTCCTAATTAATTAACTCAAGAATTTCAACCGTGCTCAGCATAAAAAGAGCATCTATTGCGAAAGCTATACAGAGAGCACCATACTCAAGCAAAAATATTCAGCTCAGAACGGTGGATTGCCTAGTGCTTATCTCAGGTTTATGAATGGATGCAGCCCTAGGCTCAACAGATCTCTGCCCTAGCAAATGATCGATAGGCTCATCTGAAGATGCGCAAGAATCTTCAAAAGAAAATAGCCGAACAGCATCGCATTCGATATGTGCACCCATTTCAACCCAAATCCCATAACCTGTCGGCGACACTGTGATAATTGTGTCTAGCTCTCGATTACTGAGCTTCCAGCCAGTACTGAAGGCATGTTCTCGAAAGCAGTTGTCAAAACGCCTAACTAACTTAAAAAACTTTCTTCTCAGAAAAAGCCCTTTACACAAGCTGCCGTCTCTATAAAAAATGAATACCCGAACGGTGGCTTCACTGATAACGAGAGGTGTCATACATTACCTCAAAACGTATTGCACGTATTGCGTCAATGTAGCAAAACTCATTCTTCCTGAGAAGGTGCGCGAACCGAACTTAATGAAAACCACATAAAACCACATGAAGCCACATTAGGTGACAGACCTAAACATGTACTCTCACGTTCTATCCATAATTTGGCAAACTTCTCAACGTTGCAACGAAGAAATAAGGGTTTGAAGTGCGTATCGCTCGCCCCAAACCCTTTTTCCTCCATAGAGGTTGCCAAGTTATGTCTATATCTAGGACGGTGCATCTTGGCATTGCATCTTCGTATTGCATTTTCGTATTGCATCTGAAAGTTCATAAATTATGTACAATTCAGCCTCGTCTAGATTGGGAATGGTAGTTCCCAACGTGGTCTGGGTTTAGAACGATGTCATGCCAGAGAAAACTACTTCCCACAAACTCTCTCAACATATGACTTGGCAAACTTCTCAAAACTGCAATGAGGAACCAGGGTTTGGGGCGAGCGTTTCTCGCCCCCAAACCAGGTTGCACTAAAAAAATTTCCAACTAATGTAAAAAAATAATTAAACAAAAAAAATGGACGCCAATAATTCGAAATTATAC
>JBCCWF010000365.1:0-7042 GCA_039194035.1 Cyanobacteria bacterium P01_E01_bin.6
CATCGACCGCACCATTGAACTGCATGGAGAGGTGACAGTAAATGCGATCGCCGCCGTCCTCAGGCATGAGTACGTAACGCCTGCGTACGATGCGACACGAAAAAGCATCAGAAGCTTAGCAAAAAAAGTACAAAGACGATCTTCGCAAAGCCTGTTATGGGCTTCTGCGCCGCCGAGTTGATGGTGCTGTATCGCCAACTGCGCGACAGATCTATGCAAAGTACCTTGCTCAGATGGAGGAAGCAGCATGACAACAAAAGTTATTCAGTTGCAACCTTACCTGGAAATGGACAAATGGATTGAGTCCACCGATGAGTTGCTATCCATGAATGAGAGTGATCTACCCGACGGTGAAGTGAGTTGGCTGTTGGCGATCGCGCACCTAAACCACCTTGCAAGAAC
The DNA here is from genome assembly GCA_039194035.1 of Cyanobacteria bacterium P01_E01_bin.6. GTDB lineage: Bacteria > Cyanobacteriota > Cyanobacteriia > CAKZMO01 > CAKZMO01 > JBCCWF01. Next base: position 403 of record JBCCWF010000365.1, read on the forward strand.
TATTCGTAGTGCCGCTAATAGACAGCATTGGGCCATGGTGCTGCGGAGTTTCCTTCAAAGGGCACAGCAAAACATATTTTGTGCGGTCATGGCTGGCAAGATGACGACCCAGGAGGAATTGCTGATGTGGCACCTGTCCGCTGGGGTGGCGATCGCACAGAAGTTGTATCCGGCGATGGATTGGTGTTCGGAGATTGAAGCGAACGAATTCGGGAGGGAAGGTAACTAATGGATTTAATGGATTCACAAGACACTTACAAAATAGAACCAGCCAGGTTGGCTGCTGCACCGCTTGAGGTGTATGAATACTTCTATTTCCAGTATGAGCCGGAAGTGGCTTATGAGTATTGGAAAAATCACACAAACCCTCCTCGAGGAAATAGGAATGCTTGCCTAGCATCTCCAGCGAAAAAGAGACGCGAAACGACAGGCAAAACCGAGCTAAAAGTTCTGAAAGCAATTTATGAAATTAATCGTCCCTGCTTCTCTCAGGACGTTCACGAAAAAACGTCAGGGATAAGGATAGAAAACATTCGAGTGCGAATGCAAATGCTTTCAGAAAAAGGTCTTCTTGATCGCACTTCAACAGGCCGTCGTCGAAAGCCTTTTTCATACACAATCACAGAAAAAGGCATCCAGCAAATTCAGGTTTTAGAAAAAGAATTGTCGGAGGTTGCTGCATGAATCTAAACCAATTATTGACTGAGGAATTCAAAGCGAAATATCCGCACATTTCTCAACTTCTTTATCAAGAACAGAAGGCTAAGCAAGTGCAGGAACAATGGGCGATCGCGCAAAAGATTTTTGAAAGAGCAAAATCAACAACGGGAAAATAGTTATGGATGCAAAATCTAGCTCAGCAGCAAACTTCAATATCAAGGCAACGGGCTAAAACAAAAGCCGCGATCACCCAGTTCCTCAGGTAGTTATCGCGGTTGCGAAGCAAACAAAAATGTCGTTTACCAATTCAATTAATCAAGATGATACTTCCTGGAACTATCACTATCAAAGACAATAAAATCATTTGCCAAAATCCTGTCGTTGCACAGGAACTTTTGGAGCAGGCGGTTGAACTAAATGTATCAGCAAATATATACACTAACACAAGACTTTACTGTCAATATGTTGTGTGGAACTCCGAGAGAAATCTAGCCACTGTAAATCATGTCCGTCAATCTCAATCGGCAATTCATTAAGCTGATTAATCCCTGTAGCGATGCAAGGATAAGTGGCAATCATCGTGTCCGCAGAAACAGGCTCATTTTTCAGATATCGCTTAATCAATATTTTGCGCTGTTCTCTTGCCGCATTTGTATAAGTAATAAAAAAATCAATACCTTCATCGTTGAGTAAGTGGCCATGCCTCACCAAAACTTTCTCAACCATCTGATGAACTGGACGATTATCGGATATCAAATTCAAAAACAATCGAACCACATCCAATGGCTGAGAACTTCTGATATTCACATCACCAGTAGTTTCAGTGTCAGGCTCTTGTTCTTTGTCTCTAAATTCATCACCATTCTCAACCCATTCCTTAAGCTGTTCAGATGTGCGACCTTGAGGATCTACTTTACTAAGTAACTCAAAGTTATCGTCAACAACAGGTGATTTAAGCTCAGTATGGCTCCACAAAGAAAACCGTGAAGCAAGGCTTTGATTGCCAAGCTCACGGGACATTTGATTCAAAGAAATTGTCTTATCTCCACGCTGCTGACACTGTTTTACCAGATCAACAAGACGTTTCTGATAGCCAGGTGTTACGCGCCCTTTAGTCCTAGACATTCGTATTTTTTTTTGAAAAAATTCTCATCAATTAAAGTGAAGCCCGTCATAGACTGGATTGTTAGCAAGGTATCAAGTGAAACGCTTTTTACATTTTTCCCTGTACTAATGTAATAAAGCATAGGAACAGTGATCCCTAGCTCTTTGGCAATCTCTTTACGGGTCACCCCACTATTACGCTTTCCATGATCCAGCGCTTCCTTGATTTCGGATGGATTGACAGACTTGCCAAGAATAAGATCAATCATAATCAACATTTAATCCATTACATAACAATATAGCTTAATGGCATTGAAATCCCAAGTCCGTTAAGGATGGTAGTCATTTCTTTGTGCGAGTACCTACAAAATGCTACAGGCTTGTCAATTAAGGCTTTGGCTTCACGAACAACGTCTTGCCGCATCCACAATGTATGTTCTGAATGTGGCTCATATAAATTAATCAAGTGATAATCACACTCAGGCGGTAAATTGTCTGACTTATCACCTACAATCGTCTTCCACTTCCATATGTCTGTTGGATGAAAATCTTTGGCATGTGGCAGTTCGTAGTATTTCTGCCATTTTTTAGGTTGGGCACCGTGTTTTTTTTCAAACCACGTATAAACCCTTGGTAAGTCACGCACGACAGGCTGATGTCTGTTTACGTCCACCCACGTGATGCCATCTTCGATCAAGCCTTGCCAATCCGTATCTACAGTCAGCAAATACAGTTGGCTCCACTGAGATCTCAGTGAGCGCTTCTTGAACAAGACACAAAACATAGCTGCCAAATCATCAGCCTCGTAGCCCTCTACTTCTATTGATAAGAGCTGAAGCGAATCAAATACTTGTCGAACATGGTTTACGTCCGGCTTTGAGGTTCGATTTGCTTTGTATTTTGGATAGTACTGCGATCGCCAATATGGTTTGGAATCCATCACCCATATCACCTTGCAACCATCAGCCCCTGCAAAATAGGGCATCATGCCAAGTGCATTAATCCATAACAATGATGCCTTGACATACAACTCTTTATCTTCATGTGATAAAGCGTATTGTTGAAGCCGTGAGTTGATGAGATGAAAGATGACTGAGGCATCAACAATAAAAACTTGCATAACTAATATCGCACCACTCGCAAATTAAGTTCATATTGCTTGACAAGCTCAATCATGCTAGCGGTTCCGCGCGATCGCCCATCCCAAAACACCACACAATGAGTCGCATATTGAGCCATATCTTTGTTGCGCATTGGGCCAGCAGCACGACCATATTTCTGCCAGTCAGGATAGAAATATTCGACACTAAAGCCTTTTTGCTTGGCATATCTCACACCAAACATGTCTGGCTCTTGACAGCCGCCGCATACTATTTCTATTTTTTCGTTTTTTTGGCTTAAGTAAAAATCGAGTTTAGATTTCAAGAAATTATAGTCATTGAAGGTTCGAGTGCCAGCAATAATTAGTTTTATCTCGCGCATACTAACGACGCCTCACTTAACTCACCAACCACCTGAACTTGGCACGGCACATTTCCTGGATCACTCAAGTTTTTAGCCATCCATTCAGCGGATGCGGCGATCGCCAATTCCCATGCTTGTTTGGCGCACTGCTTAAATGTTTCAAGGTCATCGTCAAGAACTAGCCATTGAAAATTCAATAAGCCATAGATGTCCATTAATTGAGCAGTTAATTCGTATTCCATGATGAATGCGCGGAGAATGGTCAGGAATATGTGTCGCAGATCGGTTTTTACCGACTCAATCAACCATTCTCTCCTTACCTGTCCATCAAGCATCGTTGCCCATTTAGAATCAATCGCTTCACTGATGCGCCATCCAAGCACCGGTGATTTAGTAAAGGCTTTATGGGCTAGGTCATTCAAGCACGCTTCAACCTGAGTATTCTCAGATAGGTATTGCTCAGACATGTCTGGCAAGTCTTCAGCGACCAACTTGGCCGAATCATGACCACACACCAAGAAATTCGATGCAGTGCGATCGCCATTTATTTTCACTTGTCGATTTGCCACCGTTGAGGCGATCCACTCTGCGATCGATACATTAAGAGTGCCAGACCCAGCGACAAAATTGAGTAACGAACATCCATCTAGTCGGTCGCGATGCAAAAAATCAAAATGTTTGACCTGGTGTGACGTGTTGCTTAATGGCATAACGCCAGCAACATTGATGAGTAACCCATCATTATCAACTACGTAAGCATCATCAAAGTTCGCTGTCGGCATCATGGCAATCACCGCGTCAACGAAAAACTTAGGAAAGCGATCGCCCAGAACTTCGGATTTCAGGCGTGTGCCAACCAAATTGTTGTAACCCCAATTGATAGGCGATCCAGTAAGCTTCTTGGTCGAGTCCCCATAATGAGGAATTGGATTGCTATTGGCACACCAGCAGCGGTTCTCCCATTTGATAGGGACGTCATCCCAAGTCAGCTTGAGAAGTTCTACGACCGAGCGGCATCCCAATGACCACCCATCACGATTGCACTGTATCAGCCACTTAAATTCTCCTTTGTTTGGCCCTGACTTGAAAGCCGACCAGTCAAGATGTGGATGAGATTCAGGAGTAAAGTCAAATGCCAGTGCCTGAAGCTCTGCTGTAATTGCTTCTCGCACCTGCTCAGTCACTTCAATGTCACGTTCCCGTTGCTCTTCGATCGGAGTCGTGACAACTCTCAAATTGGATATTTCATGGGCACCTGTCCACGACAAAACAGATGGCATCAAGTTTTTAAATGCCAATGCCCAGGTTGATTGGAACAATTGGTAAGTGGCGTGAACATCCTGTGCACAATATGCAGCCAACGAAGTAGGGGCCAAATCCTGAAATGTAGCAAGCGCTTCAGCTGCTTTTTGAGTTAGCTCACCATAGGTCATCTGGTCATCGTCTAGCTGCTGCTGAGCAGCCAAAGGAAGCTTGCTTTTGAGGTGGGCAATCATATCAGCGTGATTCCACTTTTCTAAGGAACCACGAACCGACTTATCAATGGTCTTGCCCAATACCCGATCACTCAATTCCTTAAGCGACGTCATCAACGCATGGTCATACCAATCAGGAGCACCCTTGCCAGACTTGATATTTTTCTGACACATCTTGTAAAAGCTGACCTGTCCATCGGCTAGACCACGCCATGCAATCGCCAGTTGCCGGGTATCAATATACAAAGTACGCTCAGCATTCAAATCGTATTCACAGGAAAGATATCGGGCATCGTACGGCCTGACATTATGACCAATCACAATTCGACCACCAGGAAACGGAATCAGTTCAGGCAGCCCTACTCCATCCCATCGCCACCCATACCATGCATCACATGACATGGCGATCGCCATAATTGGACGCCATGGGCCATCTTTACTTTCCTGCTGTGATTCAATGTCGAGCACCATGCACCGAGGCAATTGCTCAATACCGATAGTTGTCCACTGGTCGTTTCGAATATCGTAAATGCTCCATCCGCCAGGCATGCCCCATGATTTCGGTACATAGCCTGGTTCGTGAACTTGGAAGTGATCGATGTGCTGAGGGGCTTCTAAGACGTCATCCCAGATGACATGGGCAACGGTATTGGCCCATTCCGATGTGGATGAGCAAGACGAGTAAGGCAGGGAGGATAGGGATGGGGCGAATTGAGTAGGGTTATAGTTCATGAGGCTAGATCCCACCCAATGACGTCGTAATTCAACTCCAGAGGATTGTTAATTGTCCACCCGTTTGAAACCCATTCTCTTGTTTCATCATCAAGCATCACAGCGCGAAACTGAAACGCATTTAAGTTTAGCCAGCGCAATAGCTTATCTTTGGCATCAAACAAATAACCACCTCTGTAAACAGATGGGGCATCATCAATCATCAGAATCTTTTTGCGCAACTTAACGACCGACCCGCCATCGGAAAGTTTGATCACTTCCTTGTCTGCATACCATTGAACTAAGTTGGCCCAGAGCACATCAAGCCGGACACTTTCACCGATAGACGGAATTAAATCAATGTCGTAAGCAAAATTACAAAAATGACTTTCCTGATTCACAAAGGTGACGGGCACATGATCACCATTCAGAACAGCCTGTCGCGCATCAGCAATTAACACGTTGCCCGCCGAAGCAATCCGTAACTTAGCTAAGTCATGCTGAAAACAAGGATTGTCATACTTAGCGCATAGATTATCTACCAATTGCGTGACAGTTTCGAGCTTATTGCTATCCACTTTACGCTTTATGCCATACCAGTTGCGAACAATCTGACTAACACGCAAAGCAACCACAGGGCTACACCATTGAGCAAATTGAATAGCAATATCAGGATGTGCCCATGTTCCACCTCCGCGACCTTCAATAGCAACAAGCGCCTCCAAATACTCTTGATCTTGGTGTAGTTCAAATAAACTACCTCGGATCTGAGGTAGTTTATTTGAACTATTTTTTGATTTAAGCTCAGAGAGATCATTTTGCTGTCGCTCAAATTCAGAAATCAAGTCTTTTGTTTCTTGAAGTCTTAGCCAATTATCAACCCTCTTTCCCGTGGCTTCAGCCATTTGATTTAGATTAATGTAGCCATTATCCACAAGCTGCTGAATTAGCTTGCCTTTGAGGTTGTAATCAATTGTTTGCAACGTACTCATCTGATTTATTCTCCTGTGACTTCCTTGATTAATTTCAAATTCAACCAAGGGGTCTGCACAAAACGCAGACCCCTTGCCCTAAACCAAAAACACTAATTGTTTCCTTTTCCCAGAGTTATCGCAGCGTTGGGAACTCAGACCTATCGGCAGGGAATGGCCAATCTCGCTTTTTAAGGTAATATCTCTTGCCTCTGCCAATGCCCTGATCAACACAATCAATTAAGTCAAGTTTCG
>JBCCWF010000366.1:0-7037 GCA_039194035.1 Cyanobacteria bacterium P01_E01_bin.6
CCCTCCGGGACGCTCCCTAGGTTTTGGGTTTTCAGTTTAATAATGCCAAGGTATTGAATGACTGCGAATCACGACTAATAACGTAAGCCGTGAAAATTTTAAGTCAGGATTGTAGGGAGCTGAGATCCCCACAATCCTGACTTAAAATACAAACCAAAATCACTCAAGATACGGTTGAATGATCAGCCCGATGCAAAGCAGGAATATTGAACACACGGTTATCGTTTGCCGTGTTCAGTATTAGGTGCAGTGCGATAAAAATCGCACTGCACCTAATACTGAACGTTCATATACATAACGTGGCAAACGTCTCAAAATTGTCCCAAATCCTGGCTTCTCTGTAAACGTTGCCAAGTCGTGTTCATCTATATTGACGAGCAAGAAACATGTCAGAATTCTCGATATTCTCACGCAAACTCAGGCGAAACTAACGCCGGAGCTAGGTGTTTCGGGATCCTTTTTCGGGTTCATAGTTGATGAGCCAGCACCGCTCTAAATAATGAGAACGGTGACGGAGCCAATAACGAGACGGATTCAAAATAAGAGGAGAATCTGATTGAAAGACGGGCTGTCTTAAGTACTGCCAAAGCGGGAACTTGGGTTTACGTATTCTGGAATTCATAATGCATTTGAACTATATGCCTTCAAATTGAGCAAGCCTATGGTTGAGATATGCTTTGGACTCCTAAGTCTTAGGCCTGTCGCGGTAGGATACACAATGTCCTCCCCCCATCCTTTGACTTATGGAAGTGGGCATATTGTTCCACTCCAAAATAAGGAGAGCCTGACTCAGCAGTTATTCAATTTCAATCTCAATGGCTTCTTTTCAATCGTGCCCAAATTAGACTCGTGACTTTATAAGTGAAAGACGAAGTTTCTGGCTTTTTTATAAACTCTATCTATCCCAGGAATAAGCGAAATCTCTGGCCTATTGTGGTCTTTTTGATACCACCACACTTAGAGCAGGGTGGTGAATAAGTAGCCGTGGCTGGTAGCGGTCTGAGTTCTATCGCCGTAGACACGTTCGTTAGGGCATGAAGATTTTTGTATGGCGCTCCGCGCCATACAAAAATCTCTTCATCAATATGGCAACAGCTATACCTGTAAAACTGAACGAGGGGAGGATTTCAATGTCATCCATCCTCCACACGTTTTAATTGTTGCAAAAGCTCGGTGCAGTCGTTGGCGAGGGGAATGCCAAGTTCAGTAGAGATCGCCAGTGCCTGCTCGCAATAGGTAAGTGCCTGTTCCCGTTCTCCTGAAGCGTGATGGAGTTCTGCGAGATTCTTAAGCACTTCAGCTTCAATAGCCCGATCGCCAATCTCTTGAAGAATTGAGAGTGATATGTGGGAATTTTCAAATGCTTCCGAATATCGCTTAAGCTTAATGAACGTTTCTCCTAAGTTGCAGAGAGCGTAAGCTTCTCCACGTCGATTGCCAATCTCCCGTGCGATCGCCAGGTTTTGCTGATGAAAGTCGATCGCCTGCTGGTACTGTCCCAGACTGTTGTAAGCAATTCCTAGATTGCCTAATATTCCCCCTTCCCATTGGCGATCACAAATTTCTTGAGTAATAACCAGTGCTTGATGAAGATAGCCGATTGCCTGCTGATACTGTCCCAGACTGTTGTAAGCAATTCCCAGATTGCCCAGAGCTTTGCCTTTACCGGCGCGATCGCCAAGCTCTCGTGCGATCGTCAAGTATTGATGATGAAAGTCGATCGCCTGCTGATACTGTCCCAGACTGTTGTAAGCAATTCCCAGATTGCCCAGAGCTTTGCCTTCACTGGCGCGATCGCCAAGCTCCCGTGCGATCGCCAAGTATTGCTGATGAAAGTCGATCGCCTGCTGATACTGTCCCAGACTGTAGTAAGCATTTCCCAGATTGCCCAGGGCCTTGCCTTCGCCAGAGCGATCGCCAAGCTCCCGTGCGATCGCTAAGCGTTGCTGATGAAAGTCGATTGCCTGCTGATACTGTCCCAGACTGTAGTAAGCATTTCCCAGATTACCCAGGGCCTTGCCTTCGCCAGAGCGATCGCCAAGCTCCCGTGCGATCGCTAAAGTTTGTTGAAGCGTTGCAATGGATTTGGAATAGTCACCTTGTCCTAAATAAACATTTCCAAGATTATTCAAGGCTTTCCACTGTCCCTGTAAATCGCCAATCTCCCGTGCAAGATCCAAGCTTTGTTGATAGTGTGCAATCGCCTGTGAATACTGACTCAAGCAATAGCAAGCATTGCCTAAACCTCTGGCACAGGATACCTTATCGGTTTCTTGGAGATGGAGAATCAATTGACTATGTAGTCTGATCATCTCCTGATATTGCCCCCAGGTTTGGAGTTGTAGCCCCAGCGATTGATCCAGCAAGATGGTTTTTGCGGAATTCCAATCGCCTAAGTTGCAATAAAGATGAAAGGCTTCTATGGAGCCGCGCACTTTTTCTAGATTGGGTACATCATCAATCGGTTCATAGATCGTCAGCCACAGGTCAACCGCTTGACGATGGGCGGTTTCCCATGCGGGTTTATCCGCTTGCAACAGACTATAGGCCACATTCCGAATCAGGTTGTGTTGCCACAGGGGAATCTCGCCATCTGCTCCCAGCCATTCTCCCGGTTCCCAGTCTTCGGTAGCAAATCCGCGAGACTCTAGCAGGTCGAGTAGAGCATCTCCTTGGTCGGGATTGAGATCGGGGATTAGCCCCAGCCAAAAGGCTCTGGGCACGGGGCGATGATAAACGGAAGCTCGACACAAGAGCTGGAGAGCATCGGTGGGTAGGCTTTCCAGGGCAGTTTTGACGCGGCGTTCGACGTCCCGCTGTAGTTTACGGCGCGAAAAGCGGGTGGGGCGGTTGGCTTCGAGATCGTCGAAGCGACACTGTTGCCAATAGCGGGCTACATCGCCACCGCAGGTTTTGATGTCTTCGGCGATAACGCGCAGCACCAATGGATGGCCGTCGTAGATGCGCCCAATGCGTTTTAGGTAATCCCGAATTTCGGCCTGTTTCGCCGATGTCGATGCATCGTGTGTAGGGGCAGACGGCTGTCTGCCCAATGCAGGATCTGTAGTGTTTGCCTGTGGTTCTGCATTGGGCGCATTGCGATGCGCCCCTACGATCTTCTTGGCTGCATTGGGCGCATAGCTATGCGCCCCTACGATCCCTCCGCCTGCATTGGGCGCATTGCTATGCGCCTCTACGATCTTCTTGGCTGCATTGGGCGCATTGCTATGCGCCCCTACGATCCCTTTGCCTTCGGCACCTTCCTTAATAGGGGGTGCAGGGGGGATCGGTTCGGTGCCAACGCCGCGTTTTGCAAACAATTCCAACTGTTCGGCTTCGTCCAATCCTCGGATGGGTTCGCAGTGCCACAGGGCGTCATACCGCGACCCTTCATAGGCGAGGTTTTCTGGAATTTCCTGGGTGGTGAGAATGATCTGGCTTTGGCAATCGCTGGCCGTGAGAAGGCGCTGAAACAACTCCAACCATAGCGGATCACAAAATTCGCTCCAGCCTTCTTGGTCATTACCCCGCAACAGTCGCTCCATGGAGTCAATTTGGAGACGACAAGGCCGCTGGGTGATCATAGTGAGAATGTGATTTAGCAGATTTTGTGGATCTTTTTGGTCGTCTACGGTGGGTTCATGGCCCAGACTCCGCAACAGGGCAGCCCCGCTGCTGGCAAATTCCGGAGTCATGCCGCCATCGTCTAAATTCAAGCGCCGAAAGGGTTTTGTGTCTGGTTGCAACGCATGCTGGATGGGCGCACGGCTGTGCGCCCCTACGGGGATATCGGAGGTGTTGGTTAATTGAGCAACTAATCGTTCGGCGAGGGCAGTTTTACCAATGCCCGTGATGCCGACCAGCGCCAGAATTCGGCAATTGCCCTGCAAAATATGTAGGAGTTTTGTGGTGATGTGTGTGCGCTCGACCCAGGTGGTGGGGTTATAGATGGATGGAGTGAAACGAGAAGAATGGCTTGGGACTTGGGGATTGGGGATTGGGGATTGAATTGCTGGTGATGGGGGAGTGGAGGGGTGGAGAGAGGTGATGGCGCGGCGAATGCCCTTGACAACATCTAGAAAGGCTTCATCGCGATCGCGCCATTGGGTGATGGGTTTGGCGTCCGTGGGCAGTGGGGTGAGTGTGCTGAAGGGAGAGCCTGTCATGTCTGTGGGCCTGAGGATGATGGGAATAACTCTGGCCGTTCCTTCCTCGTGGCGTTTCAGGGCTGCTTGCATCTGTTCGCAATAGCAAAGATCTGACGCTATGTAGTCTGGGCTAATCAGCAGCAAAATGAGCTGTGCGGCAGCAAGCTTCTGCTGGATTTCTTGTTCCCATTCCGTTCCAGCCTTGATGACTTGATCCGTCCACGCAGAAATTGTGCCCTGTCGTTTGAGATTGGCAAGGTGCACATCCAAGGCTTTCAACAGAGCCTCGTCTTGACGAGAGCAAGAGATGAAGACTGTGATGAGTGATGGATAGTAAGTTTGGGTTACCGGTGAGTTCGTCATGGGGCACAGGGAAAATCCAAGGGGGCGATCGCTCTTCCTTATTGTGTCTCAGCTTCTTAAGAACCTAGAGGTTTGGGCTACATTTTTTTGATAGACTTCCGCCCATATCAGACCTGAAGCTGCGGAACCGATCCGCGATGTTGGCGCCAGGATGTTGGTGTCAGGATGTTAGTGCCAGCGACATCACAGGCCAGGGGCTAGGGCGATCGCCCACCCCGCTTGCCAACTCTTTCAAATCCGAGCCCGTCACATCCGCCGTCACGTCACATCCGCCGTCAAATGGCCACGAGCGTTCTCGGCTGACTCAGACGCATCGCCATCTCGTCACCTCACGGTAATTCAACCGATGTTGGTTTCGCAATGTGGGGCAGTCCCCAGCCCAGTTTTTCTCGCAGGACGTGGAAGAATTCAGGCGATCGCAGGCGAATGAACTTGGCAGAGTAGGGCGATCGCTCCACCTGAACTTTGTCGTTGGGAGCCACATAACAGCCTGCATTACCATCAACGACCATGGCCAATCGATCGGGGTTCGCTGGATAAATCGTCACGAGGGATTTGTCATCGAATAACAGTGCCCGAGATGCCAGAGAATGGGGACAAATTGGGATGAGCTGCAGTACAGAAACTCCCGGCGTAATCACCGGCCCTCCGGCAGACAGAGCATAGGCGGTTGACCCAGTGGGAGTTGAAATGATCAACCCATCGGCAGCAATATCCACTGGGGCGTGGCCGCCAATTTCGATCTCAAAATGGCACATGCAGGTCATCGGTTCGCGGTGGAGGGTCATCTCATTCAGAGACAATGCCTCCCAGATGAGAACGTCTTGTTGGAAGAGCTTCACCGTAAGCATGGATCGCTCTTCGATTTCATAGGCTCCATTCAATAACGCATCGATTGCCTGAGGCAATTGATTAATATAGGTTTCCGTCAAAAAGCCCATGTGGCCTGTATTGACCGCCAGTAGAGGAATGCCGCAGGGCGCGATTTGCCGAAAGGCCGACAACACCGTGCCATCGCCACCCAAAACAATCGCGAATGCCATATCTGGAGAAAACCCAGGCGGAACCAATTGGTCAATGGATGTATGGCATACGGGGCGATCGGGTTCTGAATACCCCAATAGGCCGCCCATCCCTGTTGTGGAGACCACGTCCCACCCATAAGCATTCAACTTATCTGTCAGCTCGTCAGCGACTCGACGAGCTGAAGGTTTCATATCGTTGAAAATAATGCCAGCTTTGGGCACGTGCAACATCCACACTAACAACAAGTAAAAAAAATCTGCACGAGCGTTGCAGAATTAGGGGATCGCACAGGATCAACCTACTTCATATAGATTAAACGATTTATGAGCCGTGCTGATTCTTCTGATAATTAAAAATCATGCTTTTTAGAGTTTGGCCTCATGCTGAAAGGCGATCGCCATGGTTGAATCGAGGCTGGATATCAGTCAACAAAAGGGTTATCCACTGATTCAGCCATTTTGATTCAGCCGTCTCTTGATCGAAGCATCATGATTCACAGGAAAATCGTGGCTCCCGTCTCACGATAGAAAATCGTATCGTAGTCAAAGTTGAGTGCATTCGTATGGCGAATCACTAAAAATCCAAAATGGCTTGTTTTCTCTGTGGTAAATGTTGCCATGACGAGTTCATTGAGCTTTTTGGGTGGAATCTGCGGAATCTGCACAAAGTAGTCCCGTCGGGCAAAGAAAACGCCCTCATCTCGGGGCACGATAATTCCGTTGAGCCGATGCGTATGTTGGATCGGTTTAATGTAGGTATTGAGAAACTCTTCTTGATTTCGTTGGAGTCGATACAGTCGTTCGTGCTGTTGCCAGCTCATGCCAAACATCATGCGAAACAGCTCAAACCCCAGCACATAGTTGAACACGTTGTTTCGTTCTTCTGTACTGAATACGAGCTTGAGCGCGGATTGGAGATATAAATCTGGCTTACGTCTCGTGTCTTGGGCGGAATGAATATAGAACTGCCGAATATATTGGCGCAATACGGCTTCACTCAGTTCCGTTTCAATATTGAATTCTTGTAGGTATTTGACCACACGCCGCTTGGTGTCTTTATCCTCAAGCTTCCGTGAGACAAGGCCATCAGCGGTGTAATCATCTAAAAATTCAGCTTGGGCATCTGATGACGCCGCGCGCATCAAATGACATAGCGAGAGGACGTAGCGTCTCTCTTGCCAAGACAACAACTCAAACCAATCTTTAGCCTCTTGGGGTAAGCGCTCTAAAATGCTGCCCGATTCGACTAGATTGGCGATCGCTTGAGGTAGCCCTGCCGATGTGTCCATATCCCCCTTAACTAGTAATCTGGCGAAACTAACATCAAGAATGGAGTGACCTCACGACACTCCACGCAGAACAAAATTCTAACGACACAATTCTGACGAATTCAGAGCGATGAACTTATGTTCTGTCAGGCTGCGACAGCCCACGAAGCTGCCCTTTCCATCTATTAAGTAGATAGCCATCATTAAACGTATCCTTCCAAATCCTGTGCCGC
>JBCCWF010000367.1:0-7035 GCA_039194035.1 Cyanobacteria bacterium P01_E01_bin.6
TATACTTTATAGAATAACTAGAGTAGCTCATCTATAGAGGTTATAAATTTTAAGATATCAGATAAACCTTCTTCGATTGCTATAGCAGAAGCATAAGTAGGATGACAAAAAAATTCTTGGATAGAAAACTTTTTTTCTGTATATATATTACTTGCAATAATTGACGATCTTGCATTAGGCTCTAGAGAAACTTCAATCTGATTTAGAGGAATACTCAAGCCATTTCCAAGCGCCTTTATATATGCTTCTTTATATGTCCAGGTCTTAAAAAAAGCCCGAGTTTTCTGCTCCTCGGGGAGTAGATCTAAGACCTGTTTCTCCCGATGAGAAAAAACAATGTTTGCGATATTCTGCCAGTCTGAGATAGAGCGGGTTTTCTCAACGTCAATCCCAATATAAAGATTATAGGTAAAACAGACTAGTAAGATATCATTGGAATGAGATAGATTAAATTGAAGTTTAGATGAATGGCAACTATGAAGATATGGTTTTCCATAGTTTCCATACTTAAATATAATATCTGAAGGCTTAATACTCAAAAAATGACCACAAAATAATCGTAATATTCCTCTAGAGAGTATAAATCTATTTCTATCTTTGAGGAAAATATAATTGCGGGCTCTTTCTTTCTCATCAAACGACAATAATTCTTCTAAAACATCTATATACTCAAAATTTTGACTAAAGTGGAATTTCCAAACATGAGCTTGATTTTCTATGGGGGCTTCTACTGGAGAAGAGGGAGTGTTCCATTTTAGATCTGACAAATAGTTGCCTTAGAGTAACGCTATTGAAAAAATATAAGATAAGACTGCTCAACTCTCTCGATTTTTATCATTCATAGCTTGAAGTCTATATGAGATGATAAGAAAAATTGAAAATATATCAGAGTTTTTTGTTACAACCTATCTACTATCTCTATAATAATATCAATCGATAGTTTTTAAAACCTTCTGATTCTATTATTTTACTCTAGCATAGAGAATGAAGTATGTTTTATTTTCTATCTGAAATAGTTATATTTCTCACAACTGATCGCTTGTATAAATACATATACGTATTGTGGTCGATCTGATTCATCCGTAGTTACGATAGCATTTCAAGGATCGACAACACTCGACTAGTATGAAATATGACTCGTAAGCATTTCTCTTCATTTAGTCGAATAGTAAGGTCATAGATGTGAATAGAGAGAGAAGCTTCCTAAATGAGTGCCGATATTGTTCGGTAGTTTCTAAGCGTAGTGCTGAGGTTACTATTGGGACAGCTAGTGAGCTCGATCATTGGGTAGCGATCGCCTTACCCACTTCACGCCCTCGTCAGATATGGCTAGAGCGCCCTTTGCTATCACCCTTGAACAAACTAGCAAAGCAGGTTGCTATTCGGCGAGGCCAGCGTTTACGTCTGGTAGCGATCGCTTCAGAGAGTACAAAGTTCAACCCTGAATGCGTACAAGTATTGCACTATTACCGTCTTGACCGACATTTCTCAAGCTTTCTCTTCTCAGAGTATTCACTTCCAGAAAAAGAAGTCGTTCCACTAATCCAAGATATTGTCCAAAGCCCAAGGAGTCGTTCGAAGTTTTCAAGATATAGAGTGAAGCGTGATTCAGTTATGCGCGATCTTTTCGTATGCACTCATACAAACTACGATTTAGCCTGTGGTCGTTACGGCACTCCTCTCTTTAAGCGACTTCATTCTGACTATAATTCCTCAGATCGTTTAAGAATCTGGCAATGTAGCCACTTTGGTGGTCATCGATTCGCTCCTACTGTCATGGATTTTCCCAGCGGTCATTGTTGGGGTCACCTGAATGCTACAGAGTTAGACAATGTGCTCAGAGTTTTGATAGAGCGCCAAGGCGATCTCCAACTGCTGAAGCCTTACTATCGTGGCTGGGCAGGTACCCATAAGTTTGGACAATTTATTGAGTGCGAGCTATGGATGCAATCGGGTTGGGACTGGCTATCTTATCCACGGTCTGCTCGAATAACTCGAGCAAGACTTCCTAAATTTCGTTCATTCATGTGGCATTTACTCAGAGTTGTCCCTGGTCAAAGAATCTTGAAAGTGAGAGACTCACTTGCGCGCAATGCTCAGCAGGTGGAAGTTGAACTCACTTACTCTTCTCCTGATGGAGTAGAGCACACATGCCGTGCCCTTGTGGAGAAAGACGGCAGCGTAAGCACGGCAATACGTTCAGATATAGAAGAGCGCGTAGTACTACCTCAGTACAGAGTTGATGTTGTGTTCGATCCTACGTCCTCAAGTTAGGGGCCAGTTGTTGGCTGTTTAAGCTCCATAAAATGACTCACTAGGCGGCTCAGATGTGCGGCATAGTCTGATAGGCTGGGAGAGCTTATTCATAATAATTCCTAACAACAGCCCATCTGTAAGTACTCTCAATCGCTTTGTTGAGGTGTTTTGGGACGAAGGTGAGGTCGTAGTTCTACATGCAAACTGAAGACACTGACGAAGTAGTGGAGCGACCGGAAGAAGCTCCTGACTTGGCGGGTGATGATACGGGCGACGTTGGACGTGGCCTTCTTGGTCGTCAACAGTATGAGAAGCGTGTCCGAAGGCTAATAGTTCTCTATGTTCTTGGTTCATTTGTCCTGCATGCCGGGGCTCTGTTTGTGTATGGAGAGATTCCGCGTCCTTCTCCACCTATTCCGGATGAACCCGAAGAATTAATTTCCTTTGAGCTAGTTGAAGTTGAGCCCGAGCCAGTCGAGGAAGCTCCCGAACCTCCGGTTTCCGAGCAAATTCCCGAGCCCCCTCCACCCGAGCCGGTATCGGAGCCAGCACCGGAGCCCCCTCCACCCGAACCGGTTTCCGAGCAAATTCCCGAGCCCCCTCCACCCGAACCGGTACCGGAGCCAGTACCGGCACCTCCTCCACCCGAGCCGGCACCGCAGCCAACAGCTACACCGGAACCGGTTGTTCGAGCAACTCCTCAACCGCAATTCACTCCGCTTATTGATGCTGTGCAACCTGAAGCTGCAACGCAAGCTCCGGTGGCTCCTCCTTCTCCTCCCCCAGCGCCCCCAGCCCCTCCAGAACCTTCTCCAACTCCTGTTGCTGCTTTGCCTCCAGCTGAGCCCGATGTTCTTGCTCGCCCACTCAGGAGTGCACTAGTTCCCCCTGACTATCCCAGCGAAGCTCGGCGGCAGGGACGAGAAGGAGTTGTTTTGGTGAGGGCAAAAGTTACGGTAGACGGGAGGGTCTCAGAAGTCATAATCGCGCAATCCAGTGGATACGGTCCTTTTGATGAAGCGGCTCTGGATGCGGTACGAAAGTGGCGCTTTGAGCCTGCCCAGCGAGGGGAAACTCCAATAGAGTCCTGGGTTGTTCAGCCAATTCGTTTCAATCTAAACTAATGAAGTTATTGAAATTTATTCTGAATAGCATCAAGTCGAGACTTTGTTCTTTGGAGCGTAGATCGAAAGTTGAAGCATCAGCCCAATTTTAAGCATAAAAATTTTTCATTTAGAGTATTTAATGTTGCAAATTATGCTGCCTAACTGCCGTTTGGAGGTTGCTGAGTGACTCGGAGAGTATCTCCACAGAGGGCAGTTGCACGCTTCGATTCAGGCTACCTTCACATTGCAGGTTTTGGAATTGGTGTTTGCGTTGTTTTTGTCTGCGCGATCGCTAGCTTAAGCTGGGGGGCTGCCAGTATTTCTCCAGCAACAACTATTGATGCGTTACTGCACTTCGATCCAACTTTGCGCGAGCATCTCATCATTCGTACTGTGAGACTGCCTAGAGTTCTGCTAGGTGCAGCAGTTGGTGCAGCTTTGGCAGTTGCTGGGGGAATCATGCAGGGCTTGACTCGCAATCCACTAGCTTCACCTGGAATTTTGGGGGTCAATGCGGGTGCATCCTTAGCCGTTGTATTAACAACGTTGTGGGTGGGTGGATTATCTCCATCAATAGCAGCAGGAGTGGCATCGTTGGGAGCAGGCATTAGTGCGATCGCTGTCTACACTATTGCTAGCTTGGGCAATCGCGGTATCACTCCTATAAAGCTAACGTTAGCTGGAGCGATGGTAGCGGCATTACTGTCTGCTGCTGTGTCTGGAATGCTTGTTGTTAACCAGCGGACTTTAGATGACATTCGGTTTTGGCTAGCAGGTTCGCTGGTGGGGCAAGACCTTCAAACCATAGTTCAGAGTTTAGTGGGGATTGGTGTTGGGTTGACTTTCGCGCTGGCCCTAGGAAAAGCAATTACCGTATTGAGTCTTGGCGATGATTTGGCTCGTAGTTTGGGTCAAGCAACAGGTCGTGTGAAAGGTATGGCTTTGCTGGCTGCTGCGCTGTTGGCAGGAAGTGCCGTTTCAGTGGCAGGTCCGATCGGCTTTGTGGGCTTAGTTGTACCCAATGCCGTGCGGCTATTTATTAAAGTTGACTACCGCTGGATACTTGCCTACTCGGCTCTGTTTGGAGCATCTCTCCTACTGTTGGCCGATATGGCAGCACGAATGTTGGTCCCGTCAGGAGAATTGCCTGTAGGTACGATTGTGGCTCTGCTGGGCGCTCCCTTTTTCATCTATCTCGTTCGTTGGAAGGTGCAGTGATGGCATCAAACTGGATCGAGATGCGCTGGCACTGGTTATCTGTATCGCTTCGTGTTGACCGACGAGCACCCACGGTTGTGATGTGCCTGCTGGGTTTGGTTGCGGTTGTGATAGTGCTCAGTACTGTTTGGGGAACAGATACGCTTTCATTGAGTGATGCGACGCAAGCCTTATTTAGATTAAGCAGCTCTAACTCTGCCAATCAGTTTGTCGTGTGGACACTTCGAATGCCACGAACGTTGGCTGCGCTCCTCGTTGGCATGGGGCTGGGAACAGCAGGAACAGTGCTGCAGGGGCTGACCCGAAATCCGCTAGCGGCCCCAGGCATTATTGGAATTAACGCAGGAGCAAGTTTGGCGGTTGTGCTGTCGATTGTGCTGCTGCCCACGTTACCTGTGGGTGGTCTTCCACTGGTGGCGTTTGTTGGCAGTCTCTTGATGGCGGCAGCAATTTACATGCTTGCCTGGGATCGTTTGCATACGTCTCCAGTCCGATTGATTTTGATCGGTATTGGTCTGTCACTTGTTGCGGCAGCGTTAACGTCTTTACTGCTGGCATTTGGGGGGATTAATAGAGTCAGCCTTGCTCTTGTTTGGTTGGTAGGCAGCGTTTATGGTCGCAACTGGGGTCATATCGTAGCGTTACTCCCCTGGTTGGGGGTGTTCATCCCGTTGGCGCTTGTATTTGCCCAAGACTTAAATGTGCTTAGTTTGGGAGAGCCTGCAGCGCGAGGGCTAGGCTTACGGATTCAGCGATCGCGCACTGTTTTGCTCTTGATTGCTGCAGCGCTTTCAGGTGCATCAGTTGCTACGGCAGGAACCATTGGTTTTGTTGGTCTTATCGCCCCTCATTTGGCTCGCCGCCTAGTCGGTCCTGCCCATTTCGAGTTAATTCCCACTGCAGCTTTACTAGGTGGATTATTAGTTCTGACAGCTGACTGGTTAAGTCGTGTACTGTTTCCGTCGGTAGAGATGCCCTGTGGGATTTTAACTGTGGGATTAGGGGTTCCATACTTTTTGTATCTATTGGTGAGGAGTCCTACAGCATGAGTCAAAGCTCTCATCAACTTCCAGTGTTGGAAGCGAGATCGCTAACATTGGCATATCAAAAATTCCCGATTTTAAAGGATCTTGATTTGTCGATTGTTGGAAAACGAATAACAACACTTGTTGGACAAAATGGGTGTGGAAAATCTACGTTGCTGAGCGGTCTATCGCGATTGCTGTCGCCACAAAATGGGAGTGTTTTTTTAAATGGGACATCGATTCATTCATTGTCAACTCGAACTGTTGCTAAGCAACTAGGGGTTCTACCACAGTCTCCAGCCTATCCCGAGGGAATCACTGTAAAGTCATTGGTTGCCCTCGGGCGTTACCCTCGTCAAAACTGGTTGCAATCGTGGTCTCAAGAAGATGAGGAGATGGTAAATCAAGCTTTGCATACAACACGGTTGCATGACTTAAGTGATTACCAATTAGATAATTTATCTGGTGGCCAAAGACAACGTGCTTGGATTGCAATGGCTTTAGCCCAAGATACACCTACGTTACTGTTAGATGAGCCCACTACATACCTTGATATCGCTCACCAAATCGAGATACTTGACTTGCTCAAAGAGCTGAATGAAGAGTGTGAGCGTACCATTGTTATGGTTCTGCATGATTTGAACTTGGCTTGCCGTTACTCTAATATTATTATTGCCTTGAAAGAAGGCGCTATTGTTGCTCAAGGGTCTCCTAAAGATATTATTACACCTACCCTAATCGAACAGATTTTTGATATCAGCTGCTCGATATTGAACGATCCAGAGACAGGGCTACCAATCTGTATTCCAAGAGGGAGAAAGCCTAATTTAGATCTGTAAAAAAGATTTAGCATCAGAGCACTGAGTCTGTAGATAAACCTTTCTAAATCAGCTTGAATAAGTACTTGCTTGTAGTGCTTTAGGTGGCCCGTTATACTTAAATTTATTTGCAGAAAGGATTGGAGTAATGAGGTAGACTAGAAACTGATTTTTAGAAAAATGGCAATTATAAGATTAGTTAAATGGGGGCTATACTGATTTGAAATTTCAACATCTTATACTAGAAAAATATCTTTTAGCATCTTATATTCGGCCACTTTATATTGGTGTTTTGGGTGGAACGATTCTTTTAAGTATTGAAAAGTTATTTGGGCTTGCAACCGATTTAGTAGTAGATGGAGTCAATCTATTAGCCAGCTTACAAGTATTTATATTGGATATTCCAAGTCTCTTTGTTCAAGCTCTGCCATTCGCTGTGCTTTTTTCAACGTTGATGACAATGCGAACGCTGAGTTATAACGGAGAGCTTGTGGCTCTACAAGCAGCAGGGGTGTCCTATCGCAAGATAGCAGGACCCTTTGTTTGTGTGGCCTTAACAATGAGCCTCCTATCATTCGGGATTAGCGACTCGTTTATCCCCCTAGCCCAAAA
>JBCCWF010000368.1:0-7007 GCA_039194035.1 Cyanobacteria bacterium P01_E01_bin.6
TAGGTTTTCAGTTTAATCACGCCGAGCTACTTACTCCATTCGCTATCGTGCCATAACGTTCCATAACAAGGTGAACATTCAGCGATAATCTGATGATCTGTTGATTATGTGCTGATTCCCTATGTCCACCCCGTTTGCCTACCGCCCCTTAGCCAATGAGCACGAAGAACAGCGGCTCAAAACCTTAGATTCTCAATGCTTCATAGGGTCTGAGAATGATGCCAACACTTATTTTGATCAAATCAAGGCTGAAAATTTTCGAGTCCTTTGTCAAGCTGATCAAATAATTGGAGGACTGAGCCTTTTGCCGATGGGGCAATGGTGGGGAGGTCAATGGGTATCGATGGCAGGCATTGCTGCTGTGGGCATTTTTCCAGAACATCGTGGAGGCGGTAGCGCGCTCGCTCTCATGCGGGCAGCGGTGCAAGAACTCTACGAATCAGAATTTGCCCTTTCTGTCTTATATCCCGCCACCCAGCGACTGTATCGAAAAGCTGGCTATGAGCAGGGCGGCACCCGCTGTCGGTGGGAAATTCGTACAGAGCACATCGGCATTGTGGAACGATCGCTCTCCATGACGCCCATCTCTCCCGACCTCGACCTCCTGAAGCCAATCTACGCCCAGTATGCCAAACGTCACAATGGATTGGGCGATCGCCACCCATCTATCTGGCGACAAAAGATTCAGGCCCAATCCGATGAAACCATCTATGCCTATCGCGTTGGCTCCGAGGTTTCTCCGCAGGGTTACATCGTGTTTACTCAAAAGCGAGACCACGGGCAAGGTATTCTCACGATTCGCGACTGGACAGCAACAACGGTCGAAGCAGCTAAAACGCTATGGGGATTTCTTTTCTCTCATCGGTCACAAATTGACCTCATTCGCTGGTTCAGCGGCGCGACCGATCCTATGCTTCCCCTTTTGCCAGAGCAATCGGCACAAATGACCGACATCGAGCTGTGGATGCTGCGAATTGTGAATGTGCCTCTAGCACTAGAGCGTCGTGGTTATCCGTTGCATGTGAACACAACATTGCATATCCACGTTCACGATGATCTGATCGCGGCCAACACCCATGCATTCGTCCTAACCGTTGAGAACGGAAAAGGAAGTATTCAGACTGGAGGCCGGGGTGACCTCATCATGACCATTCAGGGGCTTGCCTCACTTTATTCTGGACTCCACAGTCCGCAGCACCTGAAATGGATGGGGTGGCTGGATGGAACGGATGATAGTGTGGCGATCGCCGCCCAAATCTTTGCCGGATCACCGCCGTGGATTGCTGATTTCTTTTAGGGAATGAGTACCTGGGCGTATTGGGGTTTTGGCTTTAATTCTGCCCAGGCACTGACACCCTCACTCTGCACTCCCTCACAACGATAGATTCATTTCGTCGATGCAACAGCAGATGAATCGGCTGGCTGCAACCATTCACCAAACTCTTCGACAAACTGATCAGCCAAAATAGCGTTGCGAATGCGCCGGGTAAATTGCACCAGTTCGGTGATGTTGTGAATGGAGATGAGCGTATAAGCCAATAATTCACGAGCACGGAGCAGATGACTAATGTAAGCGCGGGTGAAATGCTGACAGGTGTAGCATAAACAGGCGTCATCTAGGGGCGTGAAATCCTCTCGATATCGGGCATTTCTGAGGTTCCAGCGATCGCCCCGAACAATAGCATTGCCGTGCCGTGCGAGTCGTGTGGGGATGACGCAATCAAACATGTCAATCCCAGCGGCGATCGCCTGCACCATTTCTCGATGGGTGCCCACGCCCATCAAATAACGGGGTTTATCGAGCGGTAGCAACGGCGTCGTAGCCTGCACAATTTTCTGAATCAGTTCTGGAGGCTCACCCACACTGACCCCACCAATGGCGTAGCCTAGCAAATCAAAATCACAGAGCGATTGAGCCGCTTGCTGACGTAGGTCGAGATACACACCCCCCTGCACAATGCCAAACAGCGCCTGATCAGAACGCTCGTGAGCGGAGATACATCTTTCTAGCCAGCGATAGGTTCGTTCTGTGGAAAGCTGCACATCCTCCCGACTGGCGGGATAAGGCGGACATTCGTCAAACGCCATAATCACATCAGCACCCAGAATATTTTGAATCTGGATCGACCGCTCTGGTGTCATATTAATCATGCTCCCATCCCGTGGTGAGCGAAAAATGACCCCTTCATCAGAAATTGTGCGCATTTCGCTCAGGCTAAACACCTGAAACCCGCCCGAATCAGTCAGAATCGGGCCATCCCAATGCATAAACGAATGCAGCCCTCCCCCCTTACCGACAATATCTTCGCCCGGTTGGAGATGAAGATGATACGTGTTGGCGAGGATCATCTGCGCTCCCGTTTCATAGAGTTGGGCTGGGGTCACCATCTTCACCGTAGCCATTGTGCCAACGGGCATAAAGCGTGGAGTCTCGACTATGCCGTGAGGGGTATGAAACGTGCCTGCTCTGGCGTGGGTCTTTGAACAGGTTGTTTGGCAGTGATACGAGAAGTCCATTAGCGCTCCAAATGTTTTAGAACCTGTTTGATGCACATTCAATGCACAGGCTCTAAAACATTACATCGGGATTCTGGCTCCATCAACTCTAGAGTGCAGAAGATTTCAGAAATCCATGAACCCTACCTTGAGCGATACTCCTCACAGTGGAAGATTCGCCCTGGATTAAGACTTAAAATCTTAAAGGTGATGTCATTGAAACAAGCGGATACAGATGTGGACTTCAGAAATCACGCCACTGCCCATGCATCAGGGAATTCAAATAACTATCGAGGGTGATTCTCAACCGCTATCGTACCGAGATGTTTTGCATCATTGGCAGCACCATGACGCATTTCGCTCATTTTTCATCAACTTGCTGGCCGCCTCTCCTTTTCCCGCCTTTCGATGGGAAACCCCACCGATGACACGGGCGATCGCCCACCGTCCCTTTGAGTGTGTGTTGCTCGACAGTCCCGACTTAATCCGAAAAGCTGACGTCCACACGTTCGCGGACTATTTCCATCCAACATCTCAACCAAGCATCATCGAATTTCCAAACCTTGGCAACGATGCTTGGTTGGTTGTGCCCTGCCCAGAGACATCACCGTCTGCCTACGGACACCTAGGAACATTCATTCGACAGGCTCCTGAGCAGCAGAAACATACCCTATGGCAAGTTGTCGGTGCAGCAATGGAGCACCGCTTGGGTACGACCCCAATTTGGCTAAGCACCGCTGGGGGTGGAGTATCGTGGCTCCATGTGCGCCTGGACGATCGCCCAAAATATTATGGGTATGCGCCTTATCGCAAGGTCACATAACCCTCATTCCTTCGTCGTCGATTTGAGAAGATTGCCAAGTCGTGACATGAATCGCTTTTCAACATCGTCTAGGTTGAGAACTGTCGTTAGGGACTTGCTGGAAAATAAAGTACCAATAGAGCACCCGCCGCCCCTCTATTGGGTATCTTTATTTATTTGCAGATCCCTTATTCCTTTTGAAAAACAACCGATAAATTGTTGGCTGGCATCGGTATCGTCGAATAATGCAGCAGATGATGTTTCGCCGCTTCAGCAATGACCACTTCTAAATCGCGTACACCCCACTCTGGATTCTGCGACCGTAAACTTTGATCAAACGAAGCATTGCTGCTAGCGGTATGAATCCCCCCTTGTTTGAACGGCCCATACACATACAAAATGCCACCCGATGGCAAAATACGCCCGGCTCCTGCCATCAGACCACAACAGGCATTCCATGGGGAGATGTGAATCATATTGATGTTCACGATCGCCCGAATCGGCGAAACGGTGAGGTTCACTTGTTTCAACGCCTCGGGAAACGCATCCGAATCCTGAGGCTGTTCCACAGGCCATTGAGTGTCGCGCACATCCAGGGCGATCGCCCCACACAATGACTCACAAGGATAGGAGTGTCGCCATGCATCAATGCTTGCCCGCGCAATCGGATTCGGATCAGATGGAACCCAGTAGAGAGGAGCAACATGGGGCGCAAAAAATATCGCGTGTTCTCCTGTCCCGCTAGAAATCTCGAGCACGGTACCTGAATCGGGCAATACCTGCTGCAAGATCTGAAGAATAACCTGCTTATTGCGCTCTGTTGCAGGCGCATATTGTCGCGCATCGCTCATCGAATCCTGCATGCTGATCTCTCCTTAACGCTGCGAAAGTTGTTCGTCCTTCAAGAAGCACCCAACAATCATCATTTTTCCGTAATTCCTTCCATTTGCTGAGCGATATACCCATCAAATCGCGTTTTTAGTTGCTTGACAGTCAACCCCCGCGTCCAATATTCCACGAGGGCATGGCCAAACGCCCATGCTGTCCGGTCAGGGGTTGAGGGATTGTCGAGCAATAGCGGCCAAAGGGCAAGTAAATCAAAGGGTTGACTATCTGATTCCTGACTAAGCAACGAGAATAAATCATAGGCCATCTGGAGCTTTCCGATGACAACCGGGAACTGCTCAATCGGAATCTGCTCAGCCAACAAATAGGCCAACGAAGGAGACCCTGTGGTAAGAGTCGAAATAAATTTGAGCACTGGACTCTTTAACAAGGCGGTGAGTCCCTGAGTCGTTGACATCTGAAGCGTATAGCGATCGATGATGCGCGCCGCACTCGTTACCCGTACGTTGCGATCGCGCAAAAAACGAACCAGCCGCAGTTCTTTCACTGGATCAATCAATTCCACCAAGCTGAGAGACAATGCATCTTGGTTCCAGGGCGATCGCTCTGATGCCGCGTCAGCCGTCACGATAGGCAACATGCGATCGCAATAATCGCCCAACTGCTCAAGCCGATAGTGCGTCGCGTCGCGAATCGATTTCTCTTTTGGCTTCTCACCCCATTGCCAGTCATAGGGAGGGGTCCATTCTCGTATTGGGCGGAGCCGGTCAACCTGCGTAACCACAGCCATCGTCGGCAAATCCTCAACTTCCACAGACAGATCTTTGAGAAAATCCACATCCATTTGCAACGCAGGATCAAGGGCCGGCATCACTAATATCACCAGGTCGGCGGTTCGCGCATAATCTAACACTAAGGTTCGAAAATCACTGCGGGCAATTTGCTCATACCCTGGCGTATCTAGCAGATTAAGGACATCTCCCATCGAACTTCGCCAATAGTACTGCTTGATTTGATCGGTACTGGGTAGCACATCAACAGCTGCTTGCTCCGACTCAAATAGCGTGTTAATCAAGCTACTTTTCCCGGCACCCGTCCGTCCGACCATCAAAATACTGATCGGCTTTTGCTCAACAGATGTTGTCGGTTCTGCTTTTTCGAGAATAGATTGGAGCGTCTGGGTCTTGGCTTTTGCCAATGGAGGGGATTCAGTGATGCTGTCAGGCTCTAATCGTAGACTGTCCGGCAAGGCGCCATTGTAGAGGGCGATCGCCTGTCGACAAAGATTCTGAAGCGCCACCACACGCATCATCTGACTGAGATTCATCAGCAATTCTTGCGTGGCTTGATTACTCGACGATTGCGTTGCCACCTTGGCGATCGCGGCTGCCGGATTCAAAATCCATTGAGCCCAATTCCAAAACTGCACAAGCCTACGGGCAGAAGGTTCTAGCGTCTGATACATCTCATACGCCTGATACGCCTGTCCCACAGTAACCTGGCTGAGCACAGGCGACAGAGACTGCATCCAACGATCCATATCATCAACCGTCCCCCGAATCAGCCCATATGCTTGAGGAACATAGATATTGAGCAGGGGATATTTCACCTCAGGATGATAGAGATGGGCAACGCCAACAACCACCGAACGGCATCGCCCCCAGAACATAACCCAATCCTCCCACACAGGCGGATCACCCTCGGACTCTTCCAAAATGGTCTGCAACACGCCTTCAACATCTTTGAGCATCGCATCGCTTCCCGAATCCGACAGCGCCTCTGGGATGGCAGTCGCAATATCATCATGGACGTCAGTCAGAAGCGATTGAACTTCCTGCATAGCGGAACGAGTCCAGCGAACTAATAGCCAACGCCAGCCAAGCAACCCAACGATGAAAACGGCCCAAATCCAGCTGATGCCCCACTCCTGAATTTTAAGCCCAGCTAGGATTAAGAAAAAAATCACCCCTAGCCCAATGGGCGCAACCAAGACACCCCACTGCCACCGCTTAAGTCGCATCATATCCAGAGTTCCATTAGACAAATCATCCTCAGCTAGAAACCACCCAAATACGGAAGTTTTAGCTTATCTGTGCAATCCGCATGCCCACAACATTCACCCAAGAGCGTCCATGCCATCCAAGGCTCTGCTTCTATTTTAGTGAACGGATTTAATTCACGGATTTACTGAACAGCAAAGAACTTAGGTTAACCGTACTTTGTCCATTACCATTTCTATCAAGCAAAAACTAGCCAACAAAAAACCAATCCAAAAGCTCCACCTCTTTTTGTCGTTGTCCAGCCGTAATCCAACAATAGTCATCTCTCTCACTACAGTGATTGGCGTAAGTAGCTAGCCATCATTAAACGTAACCTTGCAAATCCTGTGCCGCCCGCGCAGCGGGCGGCACAGGATTTGGGGTTTTAGTTCTAATTACGTTCAAGTACTTAGTATTTCTGACTGTGTTACGCCAACGTTCATTTTTTTGAATCGAGCCCAAAAAGTTTCTGCATATCGCTGTTTCTTCAACCATTGGGAGAACACTACTGTCATTTTCAAGCAAAAATATTCTTGTAAGAAATACATGAAGACTGATAACACTATCTGCATCCCTATCTCAGGATTAACTGCCTCAAAAGAGTTACTAAAAGTATGTCTATTCACAATAAAATCACTGCCACAAACAAAAAATAGTCTGTATTTTAAGGTAGGATTCTGGGACGCTCAGCCTCCCAGAATCCTACCTTAAAATACAGATGACCGAGGGTTGCGGTGGATGCGGCCCTCAGGGATGTGCTCCGACGGCGCCTCAATTGCCCGGCATGATCGCTGGCATGAATGCTCCTCAGTACGGAATGCCGA
>JBCCWF010000369.1:0-6934 GCA_039194035.1 Cyanobacteria bacterium P01_E01_bin.6
CCGCCAACATATTTTAATTCTGATGCAGCTAACATAGCTGCATTAACATCAAAAGAAGATTTTGTCAGTTTAAATAACTCTCGAAGTGCTGAGTCATTTAAATTTAATAGGTCTAGTGTTAAAAATGGAGTTTTATCCATCTTATTTGGTTTATCTAAGTCCGCATAAAAATTGTATTTGACTCCATCAGACAATACGCCAATTCGAGCATCAGTTGCAGAGAAATAGGCAAATAGCTGGCTCCACTCAGTATCTTTATCACATCCATTTCCATAGCATTTGCATTCAATCAATATTGCTGGTTTTCCATCTTGGAAGATAGCATAATCTAACTTGAATTTCTTGCTTGCTCCTACGTTTGCATCATATTCAGGTATCACCTCATTTGGGTTGAAAGCATCATATCCAAGAATTTGTTGAATAAAAGGCATAATAAGAAAGTGCTTTGTAGCTTCTTCCGTTTTTATGCTGTCTAGTTTTTCTGGAATTGTGGATGAGAAAGTTTTAACCTGATCAGCAAAATCCATAATACGACTCTCCATAAACATTGAGATGTGCATTTTTATAGTTCACATAAAACTATAGACAAGTAACATTTGCTTGAAGATTTGAGATGGAGTGTACTTGCTCGTAAAAGAATAATCAGGCTTTGGTCTCTAAGCACTCTCTAGGAATCCTAATATCGAGAAATGACCTATCCTTATTCTGACTTTTCTCATTAAGCCTTAGGATTTTAGATATAAAGGGTTCTGGGATCGAAGGTGATTCTCAATATCAGCCTTTTATTGAAGAATTCTGCTGAGTTTTCAAGTTTCCAGAGCATTCAAGTTCAGCAAAAATTTTTCTTTCAGAAAATAATAGGAAAGGTCATATCCTTATTGGATAGATTGAAAAGCTTTATTTGTTTACGCTAATCGGTTGTTGATGCCAGTGCTGCCACAATGGTCGAGTGTGGCGGGCAAAAGTAGGTGCAAAATAAGGTGCCACACCATTCCTTTCCTGCATCAAAGTAATTAGAACAGTCGTCACTCCATGTGTAAATCTGATCTGCATTTACAAACGACGCAAAGAAGTGTTCTGCAATGTCTAAAAATAGCGTGTTGAGCTCTACTAACGATCCAGTAATGCCATAAGGATTACAAAAAAACGCATCGGAAAGTCCAAAACTCTCAGGTGCATAAAGACCACACTCTCCGACAACATTCTCTGGGATTTCCTCGTCGCCGACCCAAAATAAGTCGTTGATATGTCGCTTGCTTTTCCCCCTCATCAACAATCGTTTAGAATCCAGGTCAAAGAAGGAGCCGAGGAACGACTTCAAACTAATCACATCGCCCTGAAGCTGGGTGACATCGTGGGTTATCTGAAAGAAGTCATCGCGGCTGTGATGTTGATATTCAGGCTCTTTGAGGAGTGATTGAAAATACTCATCGTTATCTTGTGAAACTTTGTCTAAGGCCAAGATCGCCGCTTCCCAATGGGTATCATAATCATCTCCCAACTCGTCATCTAGCTCGATGACCACAAAATCAATGACGCCGCCTCGTGCCTCAAACTGCTGCAATAATTGCTTTTGCGGCTGACTCAATTCGGCTAACTTCATAGGGCGATCGCCTCCGACTGTAAACACTCATTCAGTAATGCATCGATACACTGCTCCCACCCGTCAATGTCCACGACTTGGCAACGGTTACAGAAAAACCAGGGTTTGAGGTACGCGTTGCAATGTTGAGACGTTTGCCAAGTCATAAATGATACGTTTAATGATGGTTAGCGACTTACGAAGCCTGACAATATCAACAGTGTCGGATTTCATGAAGCCCTGAAGGAGGAATGCGATGATTCTTGTTTATGTGGCGCTCGGCGTTATTGTCATCCTTGTGGTGATTGCATTCAGCGGACAAGAAAATAGGCTAGAAATTCCGGACCACATTTCGGATGAAGACATTCGTCAAGCTGCACAAGAAGGGCAAAAGATTCGGGCAATCAGGTTGTACCGCACCCTTCATGGGTCTAGCCTCAAAGCAGCGAAAGCAGCGGTGGAAGAGATGATGCGAAACGAGTAGATAGATGTCATTCTGTAACGCTTAATCGCTCAAGACATTTAGAAATATTTCGTTTGAGTGACAAACAACCAGCCCCATCACTTGCCTTAAACAGGCGATCGCCTTTCCCCACAATCCTTCTCGGACAGTTTCGCGTCATTATTCGCACAACAGCCGTTACTTCTCAGAAAATTGCAAAGCGTAACGAAATATCCTCATGCGTAACGTTTAATTTCTCACCACATAGAAACCCAGAATGAGTCTGGTATTCTCGCTTTACACATGATTCGTAGTGTGCACCTTCTAAGCAATCTTACTTAATATCACCGTTATTAGACGAGATATCCCAAAGTTGTGATGTCTTTTCTAGCTCCATCGGGTCGGTGATGGGTTCGATGCTTGAGATAGACACTACGTCATGAAAGAGTTTCCGACACAGGAATCGTCTTTAGTCAGCTGTTTATAGATTCTCTGAAGTAACCTGAACACGTTTCCCGAAATGAAGCATTACTCTGATAAGTGGATTCAAGATTGGTGTTGTGAAAACGGATGGACCGATCCAGTCATGGAGCCATTGAACCAATATTGGGCGTTTCCGCCTGGGGGTGTGATGCCTCAACCCATTCCACCAAATACCTTGAGGGATCTCAAGTCTCAATATGGAATGACCCAGCAGGAGAAGGTGTGGACATCCACGGCGATCGCTATTTCTCTTGTCATGGTGTTGATCAGCTACTTGACCAAATGTCCAATGCCGCTGATTGCAGGATTTGCCTATGCTGCATTTGTGGTTGCAGGTCTTGAAGTGGATGACTTGGAAGCACTCTGAGCACGAGAGCAATCTAAATCATGCAAATCTAAATCATTCAATTTAAACAAGAGTGGGGCGACACGATATGCAGGTGTCGCCCCACTCTTGTTTATGAGACCTCTTGTAGAATCCAATATGTGGTAAATCCAACGATTGATGCACACCTTCATTCATTCTCTATGCTCCCAGAAGCTGCCAAATTCCTCAGCGCCGCCCAATAGCGCCGCTTTGGCGTAAACGCAACACCTTCAATGTCATGAAAGACGCTCCAGAGCAGCAACGATATCGGAAACCTCTGCTCGTTTCCGATAATTGTTTGGCAAGAAGGCCCAGCGAATTATGCCGTCTTTACTCAGAACATACGTTGCAGGATCAGGGAAAGCATAGCTATTGTCGCCATTCGCCTCCTCAACAACGACATCAAAACGTTGTAGAACTTGCTGGTGCTCCTCTGGGAAGGTAAAAACAATACCCAGCTGTTTTGCTAAAACATTACCTTCATCAAAGAGAACATCGAACGGTAGTTCATGTTTGTCGATCATCTCAATGGCAACAGTTGGAGGCAAATCAATGGAGGTGTCTGCATCGGGTTTCTCAGGAGAAACTGCAACCAGAGTCGCACCTCTGGAGGCAAATTCACTCAGGTGTTCACGGTATGTCGCCAACTGTAGATTGCAATAAGGA
This sequence comes from Cyanobacteria bacterium P01_E01_bin.6, assembly GCA_039194035.1. Lineage (GTDB taxonomy): Bacteria > Cyanobacteriota > Cyanobacteriia > CAKZMO01 > CAKZMO01 > JBCCWF01. The sequence goes on from JBCCWF010000369.1 coordinate 3,541, forward strand.
CACCACTGACCTCGATACATCGTCACGATCAGAGGGCCTTTTGCGAGATAGTCCTTCAGAAGACGCATCTCCCCGTTTTGATTAAGCAAGGCAACGTCAGGAAACTCATCCCCCTCCCGCAAGGCTTTTGACACAATATCCATCGACTCAATTTTGGTCGCCCCTGCTTCAATCATCTCAACGACTTCTGCTGGTGCAGCAGTATTGAAGGCATCGCGAGCATTCCAGAGGTGCTCATTGAGACTATCTTTGGTTGCAAAACCTGGTTTTGTGTTCATCGCTGGTCGTTCCTCAGTTGTTTACTTTCGTTGCGGAAATCTTCAGAAGAAAGTGATAGACGTGACCTGCGGAGAAGCTCTTAGAATTCATCACATTGATTGTCCTCGCGACTCAAGGCATAGGCGACACGAACAAACCATGCCGATATGAACTTCATTTGTGTCGGAACAGGTTTTATACAATGAACTGTTAAGACCTTCTTATGGTCCTCGTAGCAAGAAAATATTAGACCTCTTGCATAATTGAGTACGCAGTAGGTAGATGGCTAACGATCCAAATCAGATCGGAGCATACGTTGAGTCAGCAGCACATCGTGAATCGAATATTGCAAGAGGTCTACTGGATTCTCTTGGAACATACAAGCCCTCAGGCGGCTAAGGCTGGGTAATCGATATACCCTTCAGGGCCATGGGTATAAAACGTCTCGAAATCAGCCTCATTTAAAGGTGCTGACTGTTTGAAGCGTTCAACCAAATCAGGGTTTGCAATAAACGGGATGCCATAGGCGATCGCCTCTGCTTCATCGTTCTGGATGGCAGTAGCACCCGTTTGAGCATCATAGCCACCATTGAGCATAACGGCCCCTTTAAACGCTTGACGCATGTGGGGAGCAGCTCGCTCAACAACTCCTTCTAAGGAGAGGAAATGCCCTGGAAGGGGTTCCATAATGTGCAAATACGCTAAGTTGAATTGACTCAGCGCCTCGGCCGCATAGGTAAACGTGGCGATGGGGTCACTGTCTCGCATGTCGTTAAAAGGGTTGTAGGGGGACAATCGCACACCAACGCGATCGCTACTCCATTCGTTCACTGCTGCTTCCGTTGCTTCTATCAAGAAGCGCGCCCGATTTTCGATACTGCCGCCATAGGCATCCGTTCGTTGATTAACCCCGTCGCGCAAGAATTGATCAATCAGGTACCCATTTGCGCCATGAACCTCGACGCCATCAAAGCCAGCTTCTTTAGCATTGCGCGTGGCGATCGCATACTGTTCGATCACACCTGGAATCTCTTCGAGGGTCAAGGCGCGGGGCGTCACATGAGCCTTCTTGCCCTGGGGCGTGTGAATCTCACCATCGGGACGAACCGCAGAGGAAGACACAGGTAGCGCCCCTCCGGGCTGAAAGTCAGGGTGAGAAGCTCGTCCCGTATGCCACAGCTGCAGCACAATCTTTCCACCACGGTGGTGAACTGCATCGACAATCTTTTTCCAGCCAGCAATTTGTTCAGGAGTATGAATACCAGGACTCTGCTCCCAACCTGCTGCTTGTTCAGAAATTTGAGTGGCTTCGGTGATGATGAGTCCAGCACTTGCCCGTTGAGCGTAATGTTGCAGCATAAGGTCGTTGGGGACGCGGGATTCTCCAGCTCGGGCGCGGGTCAACGGAGCCATGATGATGCGATTGGCAAGGGCGATCGCCCCAAGCTCTAGTGGTTGAAACAAAACCTGTAACGACGAATCTGTTAGGGACGTGGGGGTGATAACAGCCATAAAATCTCCCTTTTCAATTGTTCAAAAATATCGAACAATGAAACTATAGCGCGTGATATGGCATAATGCAACTAGACACGCGGAAGCCATTCAAGTGAAAAAAATAAACCTGAGTCGTATCCCTGCTGGATGATGATCTCTGGTTTTGGCCTTCGGCTTAATGGCTAATTTTTGATCTTATGAAGCCTTTCTACCATCCAACTGTTGAGCAAATCACGTTGACAGGGGTTCTCTACGCCCTTGGAGATCCGGCACGCATTGAAATTGTCGAGTTATTGGCAAAACAAGGTGACCAGCCATGCAGTGCTTTCAGCTGCGATTTGGCCAAGTCTACCGTTTCTCATCACTTCAAAATCTTGCGCGAATCAGGTGTCATTTATTCACGAAAATCTGGAACACAGCATCTCAACTCATTACGTAGAGAGGACTTGAATGCTCGATTCCCCGGCTTACTCGATGCCATTCTGAGTAACTGCTGCTCTGAACAAGCATCTTACTCGTCTCCTTAAATGACTCGATGACTCATGCTCAATGACTCATGCTTGATGACTCATGAAATGACTCGATGACTGGTGTTGCCCCACAATCCCATTAGAATATTTCCTAGCAAACGCTACAAGCGTTTGTCGCTATGTTAGAGCCGTTGAAGATACGCTTGGACTGCATTATGGAGCCCCACGTTTAAGGCATCTGCGGTGAGGGCATGACCGATGGATACCTCCAGAATATTGGGAATGGCAAGAAATTTCGGTAAGTTCTCCAAATTGAGATCATGGCCTGCATTGATCCCAAGTCCTTCAGCGTGAGCAACGGCGGCGGCGTCAGCATATTGCTGAAACACGTCGTCAACACTGTCTTGTTCACGAAATGCGGTCGCATAAGGCTCGGTATACAATTCGATCCGCGCTACCTCATTGGCCACACCCAACGCTTTGATGTGTCGAATCTGATCGGGATCGGGGTTCATAAACAGACTCACCCGTGCACCCAGAGACTGTAATTCTTCAATAATCGGTTTCAGGCGATCGCCCTCTTTCTGAATATTCCAGCCGTGATCTGAGGTGAACTGATTGGGGTCATCGGGCACCAAGGTTGCTTGGGTCGGTCTAACGTCCCGCACAATCTCCATAAACGGAGGTTCTAGGGGGTTTCCCTCAATATTAAATTCAATGCCTGGATGACGTTTGAGCAAGTCTGCCAGCTCATACACATCATGATGGCGAATATGGCGTTCATCGGGGCGAGGATGCACCGTCAACCCATGGGCTCCGGCTTTGATGCAGGTTTCTGCTGCCCATAAAACGCTGGGAATGCCAATCGTTCGTGAATTTCGCAGTAACGCAACTTTATTAAGGTTTACGCTCAAATGAGTCATGGGGATAGAGTAGAAAATAGGGTGGCTTGAGGCTGAATGATTCGTTGATCATTCGTTGATCAATAGTGAAGCAACCCGCTTCGTCACAAACGAAGTAGATAGGCATCAATAAACTCACTTTAAAAACCTGGGGAGCGCCCCGGAGGGGCGCTCCCCAGGTTTTTAAAATGAGTTTATTTATGTCTATCTACTTACTGATGGCTAACTACTTAATACCAGGCACCGCGATATCGGCGGCGGACTTTTGGC
>JBCCWF010000370.1:0-6896 GCA_039194035.1 Cyanobacteria bacterium P01_E01_bin.6
ATGTTAGAAGCTAAGACGGCAGAAAAACGAAGCACCCCGTTACATATCTGGTGAGTAGCTAGCCATCAGTAACCGTAACCTTCCAAGCCCTGTGACGCTCGCGCAACAGGCGTCACAGGATTTGGGGTTTTGGTTTTAATGACGTCCAGGTACTTATCAGATGCAATTGGATGTTTCCATGACCACCGCCTCAGAGGATTTTGGCGATCGCACTGGGACTAAACCTCTTCTAAATTCTAAATTGGGAACGATAGTTCCCAATATGGTTTGGGTTTATATATTGACGACTAAGCGGATTCCACTTCGTCGGGAAAAAACCAAGTTGAGAAACTATCGTCAAACTTAACGACAAAACCTACGCCGCTACCATCTACCATCTTGAATCCTGTAATCATCCCCATCTGTCCCAAGCGGCTAATGACGTCCTGAGATGTGCGATCGCGCAAGCGGCAAACCTTTACCTTCTGACCAATCTCCATTACAACTCCAATCAACTGAACGATAAAGCAGACCACCCTAGAGTTTATCAGTGTATTGCGATTGATTAAGCAATCGTGGCCAGATTTGATATCTAAAATTGTTTGTTAAAAGTTAAACTATGACGTATTCATCGCAGGCTTCGTAATGAGCCAGCAATTAAATCGGATTCCGATTATCCTAAAGTCTGACGCATCATCATTTTGGGACAAGCAAGGATAGACAGGATGCTAGCGAAACGAATTGTACCGTGCCTGGATGTGAAAGCAGGTCGGGTTGTCAAAGGAGTCAACTTCGTCAATTTGCGAGATGCTGGTGACCCGGTCGAATTAGCTCAGGTCTACAACGAGGCAGGAGCTGATGAGCTGGTATTTCTAGACATCACCGCAACCCATGAAGATCGCAACATTATTTTTGATGTGGTGTATCGTACAGCTGATCAGGTCTTCATTCCACTGACGGTTGGAGGTGGAATTCAGTCCATCGAAACCATTAAGCAGTTGTTGCGAGCAGGGGCAGATAAAATCAGCATCAATTCTTTTGCTGTACGCAACCCTGACTTTATTAACCAGGCCAGCGATCGCTTTGGCAATCAATGCATTGTGGTTGCCATTGATGCCCGTCGACGCTCTGATCCAGACAACCCAGGATGGGATGTGTATGTCCGGGGAGGACGAGACAATACAGGCTTGGATGCATTGAAATGGGCTGTCGAAGTAGAGAAACGAGGTGCCGGGGAACTACTGTTGACCAGCATGGATGCAGATGGAACCCAGGCGGGCTATGACCTGGAACTGACGCGGGCGATCGCCGATGCAGTCAATATTCCGGTGATTGCGTCGGGTGGAGCGGGTACCTGTGATCATATTCGGACTGCACTGACGGAAGGGAAAGCTGAAGCAGCACTTCTGGCATCTCTATTGCACTACGGTCAACTCAGTATTGATGAGATTAAGAACCATCTAGCTGAACACAACGTTCCTGTCCGTCATTCTTAAAAATAAAAATGACCAGACTCCAAGATGTTTTAGTCGTGGTAGTGCAGCCACCACGACCACCATCGCAAGCGACACACATAAGTAGATAAGCATCTCTCTCAAACCCTTCAATGAAAAAGGAGTCCGCGTAGGTGGCATAGAGCGGGCTTCACTAGGGGTGATATTGAGTTGCCCCATTTAGTTTTGTTGAATCGGAATCTGAATATCACTCCGCTTTAGCGGATCGGGAATATATGGTCCATCGTAGAAAAAGCGGCGAGGAGGCCCTGCCACTGTATAGTCGGGGTGCGCTGCAAGCCAATCCTGTAGCTGTTGGATGCCGCGGGTGTAGATGTCATAGCGATAGCCCCCCTTGATTCCGATGCTCACGACCAGCATGGCTGGAATATCTTCAATTTGTACGTCTTGGGCAACGTCTTGAGGCACAATATCCAGACTCCGATACAAAAATGAAACCGTTGCATCTCCTTGTTCTGCCCCGTCTGCTTGGAGAGTCGCTGTTGGATAGCGCGTCTCGACTGGAGCCGTCATTGAAATATCGTTACTGCTGATATGGCGAAAGAGTGGAGAAAACCCTCGGGAGGAGGCAGATCCCAGATTCCCCGTCACCTGAACCGTAGCCGATCGATACTCTGGATACTGCTTAATTTCGATTTTTCCATCGGGAGTGGGTGGCGGAAATCCCTCCGGCAAGGGTGCGGAGGCAGCATTATACGCCCAGAACAAGAACGCCCCAAGACTAACGATAACGACCCCGACTATCAGCAGACCCTGATTCAGTTTCATCAGCTAAAATTCACCTATTTTGCGTATTGTGGTGGCTGTACCTCGCCGGATGCGGGGTATAGCCATGTAATTAAGGGATCTGCAGTTCTCCTCTTCATTCTAGCGACCTAACCGTAGAAGGTTTTGAGCTATTGATAGGTCGCTAGCCATGATTAAACGTAACCTTCAAAATCTTGTGTCGCCCGCGCCGCGGGCGACACAAGATTTGGGGTTTTGGTTTTATTACGTCCAGGTACTTATCGTGGGTTTTGATCGGGTTGACGGACTCAAAATCAGAAGCTGACGCTCGACACTGCGATAAACCCAAACCATAGTAGGAAAGCTACAGCTCTCACTATGGTTTGGGTTTATCGCAATCTTTGTCCGTTAATCAAGATCTGGACAGGGATGGAGACATTATCCTTCTACCGCAGCTAGGTCGGCAGATTCAATAGGAGCTACCGATTTAGATTGCTCGTGGACGACCAGCACAGAACAGGAGGCATGATGCATCACATAGTTGCTAACGCTCCCGAGGATCATTTCGCTGAGTCCCTTTCGACCATGGCTACCAACCATAACAAGATCAGCTTCCCACGTCTTGGCTAAATTACAGATAGCCGTCCCTGGACTTCCTGCAGACTGAGTGAACTCAGTCTTTACTCCTTCGTTCATGGCTTGATTGGTAAACCCTCGCAGCATATCTAAGCCTTTGGCTTCATATTCCCGATAACGCTCTTGGTACACTTCCCAAACACTTTCATTGATGCTTGGTGAGTAATAAGTGACTTCAGAATAAACCGGTATTGCTGGGCTGTCCTTATCATCTGGAGACAAAACATTCAATAACATGAGACTTGCCCCTGTTGCTTTGGCAAGAGACAAGGCTTTTTCGAATAGAACCATGCAGGTATCTCCACGGTCTAGAGCCACAAGAATTTTGGTGAACATTATTATTTCTCCTTCATCATCAAAATGATTGACTACCAGTCAGATTGGTACCGTGGACGTTATTCCTAATCGGTCTTTATCGAGAACATCATAGTGAGAGTCACCCGGATGAATGACCATGACGGAACAAGGGGCATGGTGCATGACATGGCTACTGACACTGCCGAGAACTAACTCCTTAAGCCCCGTGCGATTATGGCTTCCAACAATGATTAAATCGGCGTTACAGACGCTGGCAGCTTCACAGATGGCTTGTCCTGGATGTCCATAAGGTTGGAGATAACTAGCGGTGACCCCGACGGCTTCGGCTTGCTGTTCTTTTTGTCTAAGAAGCGCCTCGTAATGCCTGACAAACTCATCCCATTGATGTTCGTATTTCCTCCGTAACATGATGTCCAGTCCAACGCCATAGCTGTTGACGAGTGTCGTCGGTCGTTCAGGCGCATCAGGATCAATCACATCAAGCACATGAACGAGCGTTAGACTGGCTCCAATCGCCTTCGCTAGTTCTAGCGCTGTGTCAAATGCTTGTTGACTGATCGGGGATTGATCAATGGCTACCAAAATCTTATTCAGCATCTGGGGAACCTCCTGTTGATTCAAGCAACTTGCGCTCAATGTCAGCGACGGCAAGAGTCGTTTTCAGCACAGAGTCAGGATTCAGGCTAATGGAGTCAATTCCTCGCTCTACTAGAAACTGAGCAAATTCAGGATAATCGCTGGGGGCTTGACCACAGATGCCGATTTTGCGCTGACACTGCTTGACTCGGGCGATCGCCATCTGTACCATCTCTTTGACTCCAGCACTCCGCTCATCAAACAAGTGAGCCACAAGTGCTGAATCACGATCCAATCCCAAGGTCAGTTGTGTGAGATCATTCGAGCCAATGGAAAAGCCATCAAACACCTGACTAAATTCTGCTGCCGAGATGACATTATTCGGAATCTCGCACATGACATAGACCTGTAGCCCATTTTCGCCTCGGACAAGGCCGTGACGCGCCATTTCAGCGATGACCCCACGCCCTTCCTCTGGGGTTCGACAAAACGGCACCATCGGGATTACATTCGTTAATCCCATTTCATTGCGAACGCGCTTTAATGACTGACATTCCAGTTCAAATGCATCGCGATAACGCGGATCGGTATAACGAGAAGCACCGCGCCAGCCAATCATCGGGTTCTCCTCGTCAGGCTCAAAGTCCCGTCCTCCAAGTAAGTTGGCATACTCGTTGCTCTTGAAATCAGAGAGCCGGATGATCACTGGCTTGGGATAAAAAGCCGCTGCAATCGTCCCTAAGCCATGGGCAAGTTGTTCCACAAAGTAGTCGGGCTTGTAAGCATAAAGAGCTGTGAGCAATGCAATCTCTTGCTTCGTTGAATCGCCTTTCAGCTGATCAAAGTGGAGGAGTGCAAGCGGGTGAACCTTGATATGGTTAGCGATGATAAATTCCATTCTCGCCAGCCCCACGCCATCACAGGGAATCTCAGCCAAACGGAATGCTTCCTCAGGATTCCCCACGTTCATGAGGATTTGAGTCTGAGTCCGTGGGAGATTATCGATTGCCGTTTCTTCGATGTCGAAAGGCAGCAGCCCCGGATAGACCTTCCCAACTTCCCCTTCCGCACAGGTCACCGTAACAGGCTGTCCTGTTTCCATCACCTCCGTTGCGGTGCCACATCCCACAATTGCCGGAATGCCTAGTTCTCGGGCGATGATGGCCGCATGGCAGGTGCGTCCGCCTTGGTCAGTGACGATCGCACTCGCGCGCTTCATAATCGGCTCCCAATCTGGATCCGTTCGCTGAGTAATCAATACGTCTCCAGGCTGAAAATCGGTAATATTCTGCACGGATTCAATCACATGGGCTTTTCCTTGACCCATCATTTCGCCGACTGCCTGTCCGGTGATGAGAGGGGGTGGAGTCGTGACATCCGCTTGAAGCCGATAGCTGCGCAACACCGATGCTGATTTTCGAGACTGAACCGTTTCAGGACGAGCCTGCACAATAAACAGCTCTCCCGTGAGGCCATCCTTCGCCCATTCAATGTCCATCGGAGTGTTGCATCCCCGAACCTCAGAATAGTGGTCTTCGATGATGCAGGCCCACCGAGCCAGCGTCAGAATTTCATCATCGCTTAGCGCATAGCGTTGGCGATCGCCCTCAGACACCGGGACATTCTTGGTGAGCTTACTGCCTCCGACATCGTAGACCATTTTGATTTCTTTACTGCCCAGATGCTTTTTCAAAATCGGGCGATAGCCTTGCTGCAAGGTTGGCTTAAACACGAGGTATTCGTCAGGATTGACAGATCCCTGCACGACCGTCTCTCCAAGGCCATAGGCCGCCGTCACCAGGGCCGCATGTCTAAACCCTGTCTCTGTATCAATGGAAAACATCACACCGGAGGTTGCTAAATCAGATCGCACCATCTGCTGTACGCCCACCGATAGAGCCACCGTAAAATGATCAAATCCCTTGAGAGTCCGATAAGAAATCGCTCTATCCGTAAATAAAGATGCGAAACATTTATGGCACGACTCTAAAACACGTTTCACGCCATGAACGTTCAAATAGGTTTCCTGTTGCCCAGCAAAGCTCGCATCGGGCAGGTCTTCAGCCGTAGCGCTGGAACGCACTGCCACATCAATCGCTGAGCGCTGACTACGGTCACAAAGTTTGAGATAGGCATCGGTAATCGCCGCGTTAAGCGCTGGAGGAAACGGAGTATCAAGAATTAATGCTCGGATGTCGTGCCCACACCATCGAAGTGCTTCAACGTCTTCGATATCCAGATTTGCAAGGTGCGATCTCAATTTCGCTTCTAAGCCAGCGTGCTGAATAAAGTAACGATAGGCATACGCCGTGGTCGCAAATCCTGTCGGCACACGAATTCCCTTGGGTGTCAGATGGCGAATCATCTCTCCCAGAGATGCATTCTTACCTCCCACCCGAGGAATATCTTGAATACCGATGTGCTCAAATTCGAGAATGAAATCAGTCGTGGGGTTAACCGTCGCGGAATGCCCAGATGTTGTTTGCACCATAGAACGTCATCCAAGAAACAGATATGAGAAACATCGTTAGCCGTGTTTCTACTCTGATGTATAAATCAATAGTTTGAGGAATTTATGAGGAATGAGACCGCTGCAACAATATTTCTATTGAGATGCTTCCATGACGTGATCGATTAAGAGGTCGCTTTCGGCCTGTATCGTACTCTGCCATTTTTGTGTTGAGGGATGCGGATTCTCGTTCCTAGTCTCCGGCTGGGAATGCCACTCAAAGACTCTGGCGTTTGATGGTACGGTAGCCAGAGTCTCCAGTTTGGTTTCCCAGCCGGAGACTGGGAAACAGATGAATAGACATGCCAATCATCCATGCTGGTGGTTTCTGCTGCTCATTGGTTCACTCAACTCATTGGTTCACTCAACACGAACAACAGAAATCCTCAGCACATCCTCATCTCAGACAAGCGTTCCACATGAGTTTCTCAGCTTTGTGATCTATCGTGATAGTGATAGAGGCAGGGCAACGAAGCATTGATGCACGGGTTGCTCTGGGGCGATCGCCCCAACCATCATCTAGAGAGGAGGATCGAATGAAAAATCTCTACATCACGGCTGTTTCTTTACTCTCAGCATTCGTCCTTAGCAGTCCTGCATTCGCCGATTCTCCCATTAGTGATGTTCGTGACGCTAAT
>JBCCWF010000371.1:0-6820 GCA_039194035.1 Cyanobacteria bacterium P01_E01_bin.6
CTCCCCAGGTTTTTAGGTTTTCAGTTTAATAACGCCGAGCTATTTATCTACTTATGACAACCCTGATTCAATATCGGGTTCAGGAATCGAAATGTCGAGAGGCGTGACGTTATCTCCATAAGTCAGTGTGCTCAATGGTGGGGCGATCGCCTCACCATTGCCCACCACAAGAATGACCAAGTTTTCAGGAGTAAGGTATTCTGCCGCCACACGCTGAATATCCTCAACTGTCGTTGATTCCACAGCCTGTCGATATTGAAAGATAAAGTCTTCAGGATAATCATAAAAGTCGTAGGTCACGACTCGAGAGAGAATCTGACTTGGGCTTTGAAAATTGAACACAAAAGAGTTAAGCACACTATCTTTGGCCTGAGTCAATTCTTCTTCTGTAATCGCCTCATGCTGAATTGCCTTTATCTCTGCAATCGTTGCTTCCACGAATGGAACGGTTGTTTCTGAGCGCGTTTCTCCTCCAGCAATAAAAACCCCTGGATAGTCATAAGGGGCAGACCAAAAAGCATACACACTGTACGCCAGTCCTTGCCGCGATCGCACTTCATTCAACAATCGTCCACCAAGCCCATTTAAGACCTGATTCATCACGGTTAATGCAGCATAGTCCGGGTTATCTCGCTGTCCTCCCAAGTGCCCGAACAATATGGAGCTTTGGGTCAATTGAGGCTGATTGACCAAGAAAACACCACCTAATGTTTGTTGAGTAACGGTCGGCAGCGTGGGTAATGTGGACTTCGGCAACGGAGCACCCGTGTCAGGCCATGCACCAAATGTTTGCTCAATCAGCGATCGCATTTCGGCTGAATCAAAGTCACCGTAAACGCTAAGTAGCATGTTACTGGGATGAAAGTATTGCTGATGAAAAGCCAGCACATCGTCCCGCGTGACATTTGCAATCGTGCTGTATTCAGTCGTGCGGGCATAGGGACTATCAGACCCATAGATCAGTTTGTTGAATTCTCGTCGAGCAATGGAACCCGGATCATCATTCCGTCGAGCAATCCCCCCAGCAATTTGCCGTTTCAGCAGCGTAATTTTGTCTTGGGGGAATGCTGGGTATCGAGCAACGCTAGCAAAGCGCTCAAACACGCTGGGAAAATCATCCGTCAAGGTACTGAACCGAACACTCCCTGATGTGAGGCCAATACCCGTTTCAATAGAGGCCGCCCGCTGTTCTAAAAATTCATTCAGCCCATCGGCTGGGAAATCCTCACTCCCCCCCAATCGCATGCCCTCTCCCACGATCGTTGCCAATCCCAGCTTATCGTCAGGCTCTAGGCGATCGCCCGTATTCACCAAAACCTGACCTCCCACCAACGGCAGTTCGTGATCTTCCATGAGATAGACGGTGAGGCCATTCGCCAACTGCACACGTTCATAGTCTGGAATGGTGAGTTCAGGAAGCGGGGGAAACTCAAGTTCTGTATAGTGGAGGGCTTCTTGAGCCAATGCCGGTTTGCGCTCAATGCCTGTCGTCAACAGGCCCACAACGACCAGGGTGAGCCCAATAAATCGAAGCCAACGGCCATAACGCCCCTGGTACCATCTCTTTTTCATTCCAGTTTGCCGCTGCATATCCTTCGCAAATCCTTGTGTTAACTGATAAATGTCAATTACCGTGCTCAGAGCGCATGCCCCGCCCTAATAACTTAGGAACTATTCTTGCTGAGAGAGGAGTTTGCCCACCGTACGGTTCTCCGCTCGAAACGTTGTTTGAGCCATGGCCAAAATATCGTCTGGCGTAATGGACTCAATCGCTGCCAAATCGTCAAACACATGACGCCAACTTCCTGTCTTTGCTTCAAATTCAGGCAAAATGCTTGCCATTCCTCGATTTGAATCTAAGCTGCGAAGAAACTGGGCACGCCACTGGGTCTTGACTCGATCCAGTTCACGTTGGGAAGCGGGTTCAGTGGTAATGCGATCTAGCTCAATAGCGATCGCTTCAGCGACCTCATCCACCGTATGACCCGGAGCCGTTAATGCATACAACACCATCACATTCGGGAAGCGATTGCCAGGAAAGTCACTCAAATTTTGTACCGCTAGAGCCATCTGTTTCTCCTCTACAAGAGACTTGTAAAGGCGCGAGGTGCGGCCACCAACGAGTAGAGACCCCATCATTTGCTGAGTCAAATACTTGTCATCGGCGATACCAGGCACGTGGTATCCTTCGAAGTACCAGGGCTGGCTCGGTAAGGTGATAGTGATTTCCCGAGGCTCTGTCTGAATCGGTTCACTGGCAATGGCGATCGCATCTCGCGAGCGAGCCGTGTAGCGCCCAAAGTATCGTTCTGCCAGTTCCTTAACCTGCTGGGTATCAACATCCCCAACAACCGCACAGATGATATGGTCAGGCGTGTAATAAGTTTCGAAAAAGTTTCTGATGTCGTCGCGCGTCATATCGCGTAAGTCATCTTCATATCCAATAATCGGACGACCATAGGGATGTTCTTGAAACGCCGTTGCCAGAAACTGTTCGACCATCGTTCCAACAGGAGAGTTGTCAATCCGAGAACGACGCTCTTCAAGAATAACGTTCTTCTCTTCGTAGAACTCACGGAACACAGGCTCTAGGAATCGCTCTGACTCCAAAGACATCCAGAGTTCTAGCTTGTTAGACGGAAAACTATAAAAGTAGCGGGTCTCATCAGCAGATGTCGTTGCATTGAGGCCAACACCTCCAGCCTGTTTCACAATTTGGCTGTACTGGTTCTGAATAACATAGTCACTAGCTTGACGCTTCGCCTCATCAAACTCAGCCATGAGTTCAGTCACGTCTTCCGTACGGCCATCTGCTCTGGCCTGTTGAATTTGATCAAATAACGCATCCAATGTGTCGAACCATGTTGCTTCTGCTTCGTAGTCGGTTGTGCCAATGCGCGGACTCCCTTTGAATGCCAGATGTTCGAGATAATGTGCTGCCCCAGTTTTCCCCTCAGACTCATCAACACTGCCTGCATTGACATACGTCATAAATGACACAACAGGAGCCTGGTGGCGCTCCATGACAATAAACTTCATGCCGTTATCCAGCGTAAAGTCGCTGATGCGATCGAGGGCTCGATCGATATAGGGCTGCATTGATGCAGAAGATGCGGACGTATCAGGAGCATTGTCAACAAGTGCTTGAGCAGGACGAATGCCAATCAGGCTTAGCATCATGACAAGACAGCATGAAAGGGTAAGTTGTCTCAATGATTTCCATACAGCACGACTCGCAATGGGGCGATCGCCCGTCATCCAGGAATCACCAAAAGCAATAACGCAAGGTCTCCTCATAAATCGTTCCAATGACAAATACATGATTGTTACAACAGCAGACGCAGCCAAGACATCATAAGAATCAGCCACAATTACGACCACTAATCAACCCATCCTAGTGTATGTAATTTTTCGAGAAGCAGGGAAATGCATCACGGGTTGAAAACAGTTTGATAGATGCTCAATGCTGAACTCGGTGAGTTTATCGTCTGTTATTGATTGAAGTATGCCCTCTGATAAATACCTGGACGCAATAAAACCAAAACCCCCAATCTTGTGTCGCCCGCTGCGCGGGCGACACAAGATTGGGGAAGTTACGTTTAATGATGGCTAGCTACTTATTGCCCTCGAATATTGTTTGATGCTCACCCAACAAAACGATAGGCAACAATCTCTAATTCTTGCTCCCGTGACTTGGCAAATGTCTCAAAATGGCAACGAGGGAATGAGGATTTGGGGAGCGCGTTGCGCTCCCCAAATCCTCATTCCTCTGTAAATTTGCCAAGTCATGTGCTCAGTGGACATAGATGGCGTGTAAATTTCCCTGCAAGCGATACGATAAGTAAAAACACAACTCTGATGAGTACCCCACTTAAGGTTCTAATCATTGAGGATTCTGGGGATGAAGCTCTTCTCGTAATTCAGGAATTACGATGCGGCGATTTTGCCCCACATTGGCAACGGATTGACACCGTTGACGATTTACATGCTGCGTTGGCAGCATCTCCGTGGGATGTGATTATCGCCACCAATCACTCACATCATGTGGACACGCGACAAGCCCTGGATATTGCTAAATTCAGTCAACTTGATATTCCGTTTCTTGTCATTGGGGGTTCCATCGGTGAACGAGCCGCTGTGGATCTGATCAAAGCAGGGGCCCATGATTACGTCATGTCCCAGAATTTATCCCAGTTGCCAAGCATCGTGCAGCGTGAATTAGAAAACGCACGGATCCGAGCAAAATATCGAGATACAGCACTGGGGTTCTTCCAAAGCAACGAAAGAATGCAAGCACTTTTGACTGCCATTCCTGACCTAATGGTCATCATCGGAACGGATATGGTTTGTCGGCAGATGATCGCTAATCGTCCTGAAATTGAATGGGGTTTTCAAGAACATGATCCAGTTGGGTTGGATATGAAACGTGTCTGGCCAAAATCTTTTCTTGAGCAGAATCAATATTACGTGCAACAGGCATTGCAAACTGAAAAGCTGCATGTGTATGAACAACGCATTCGAGTCAGAGATGTCATTTGTGACGGAGAGGTTCGAGTCATCAAAAGCGGCGAGGATGAAGTCCTTTTTATGATTCGAGACATTAGCAATCTCAAACACACGGAGTGGCAACTGCAACATTTCATTGCTGATACAGAAGCAATGACCGGACAAAGTTTTTTTTCTGCATTGGTTAAGCACATTGCAGAAGCTCTTCATGTATCCTGCGCAATTTTTACAGAAAAAGTTGGCTCTGTATTGAGGCCATTGGCGATCTGGGCCAATGGCACGTTGCAATCTCTCGATCCTTACAATTCAGACGGAACACTATGCGGAGAGGTGTTGCAATCTGGAAAATTCCATGGCATGTGCTCTGTCAAACAATTATTTCCTTACGCCTCTGCTTTAGATGGCCAATCGATCGAGAGCTACTTAGGCGTGGCGCTGTACGGCAACCAGGGAGATATCATTGGGGTTCTCTGCATTCTTCATCATCAATCCATTTCTAACCCTCAGCGGGTAGAAGAGGCGCTGCGCATCTTTGCTGAACGAGCAGCATCAGAGTTGGAACGTCGGCGAACTGAGGTTGCCATGAGACACCAACTTAATGCAATTGAGGCCGAAATTGATGGCATCGGCATCTTGAAAGAGGATACGTTCGTTTATGTGAATCAGGCATATGTAAGGCTGTTTGGGTATGATCAACCTGACGACATTGTTGGCAAACGCTGGACGTTCGTACACCCTCTATCTACGATAGAGCGGTTTGAGAACCATGTTTTTCCAACACTTGAACGCAATCTCATTTGGCAAGGAGAGGCGATCGCCCTGCGCAAAAATGGTACGACCTTCCCTGAAGGACTGTCGTTGACAGTAACAGAAGATGGTCTAGTCATTTGTGTATGTCGTGATATCAGCGAACTAAAGCAAGCTCAAGAGCAAATTGTCTACAATGCGCTGCACGATCCGTTAACAGGATTGCCCAACCGTACACTTCTGTTAGAGCGACTCGAATGTGCCATTAACCGAGCCCATCGACTCAGTCATTATCACTATGCAGTTCTATTCCTGGACTTAGATCGCTTCAAGATCATTAACGACAGCTTGGGACACGATGTCGGTGATCAACTGCTGATTGCAATGGCTCAACAGCTAACATCACACGTCCATAACATTGACCTTGTTGCTCGCATCGGTGGGGATGAATTCGTCATTCTCCTTGAAGATGTCGACCATGTGGAAGAGGTGGTTCATATTGCTGAGCAAATTTTGACGAGAAGCCAAACTCCGATCCGCATCAAAGAGCATCAAGTCTTCACAAGTATGAGTATTGGTATTGTGTTAGGCAATAATACGTATCATCATGCAACAGATGTGATTCGAGATGCTGATATTGCCATGTGTCGGGCAAAGTTGAAGACAAACAATTCATACAAATTCTTTGATGCAACGATGCATATTCAGGCACTCAACCGTCTATCTCTTGAAACTGATCTGCGTCAAGCGCTTGAGAAAGGCAACTTAGTTCTTCAATATCAACCCATTGTGCAACTTCACGATCAGAAATTGGTTGGCTTTGAGGCATTAGTTCGCTGGCCCCATCCAACTCGAGGAATGATTGAACCTACAGAATTTGTGTCTATTGCAGAAGAAACAGGGCTGATTGCGTCCCTAGATCATTGGGTTCTACATCAGGCTTGTCGACAAATGGCAGAGTGGAAGGCCAGATTTTCTCGTAGTGTTCCCCTCAGCATCAGTATAAATCTCTCAGTCCAGAATCTTCGACAACCGAGCTTACTTGAAAATATTGACAATATTCTGGTTGATACGGGACTGGATGCACATGCCATCGTCTTAGAGATTACCGAAAGTATGTTGATTGAGGACATTGATCAAACCATTAATTTGCTTGATCAACTTGCATTGAGACATATTCAAGTGTGCATTGATGATTTTGGAACTGGCTATTCATCGTTGAACTACTTGCATCGATTACCCGTACATCACCTAAAAATTGACAGTGGCTTTGTTCATCAGCTCCAATCAGACGTTCGTAACTATCAAGTTGTGAGCACCATCATCGCGTTGAGCAAGCAACTTGGATTAAGTGTCGTTGCAGAAGGAATTGAAACCGATCAGCAATTAGGCATCTTGCAGCAATTGGGCTGTACCTTTGGCCAAGGATATTTGTTTTCAAGTTCTCTCGGTGTAACCGAGATTGAAAATAAATATTTTTAGAGCGCACACACTTGGCATGAGACGTTTTGGGAGCATCAACCATAAACCGTCCCCCAAGAAGCCAAGAGGAAAACAATGAATGCAA
>JBCCWF010000372.1:0-6809 GCA_039194035.1 Cyanobacteria bacterium P01_E01_bin.6
GCTAGTCAACAAGTGTTAATCAACAAGCGGTAGCGTGAATTTTATGGTTGTTTCTTTTTGATGGATACTCGTTATGGAGAAGTCACCACCAATATGTTCGACGATACTTTTGACGAGATTCAACCCTAGGCCAATGCCCTGTTGTTCATAGGTTGTGCGGTCAAACTGCATAAACGTGCCAATCTGCAACATTTGGTCTTCTGTCATGCCGCGCCCAGAATCTTGAACCGATAAGAGAAGCATCTTGCCCAACACGTGACTGCTCACTGTAATCGGCGTATTGGGTGGAGAGAATTTCAAGGCATTATCAACCAACTCGTAGAGAATCATCGATAAATACCGTTCCGGCAATGTAATATCCGTGTCTTCAACATCGAGAATTAAGTCCTCAGAACGGTTGGCGCTCTGAGCTTGGGCGCTTAGTGCTGGTGAAATAGCAGAGGCTGAGAATCGAGTACGAGTTGGCTGGATGACTGTTGGTTGACGTGTGGAGACTTCAAGTTCTAAGTAAGTCATTAATCGTTTGATCAACCGTTCTAAACGGCAGGTTGATTGCTCCGCGATGTCCAGAAGTTCACTAATTTCTTCTAGCTCTCCCTCCTGTAGCAGGTCTTTGATTAACTCAATAGCGCTGATGACACCAACCAGGGGGGTATTCAGTTCATGAGATAGGCTGGATGCGATTCCGCCACGCAATTCATGCAACGTATGCTCTAGTGCATGAATCGTCTCTTTCTGTAGCTGATTTGAGGTGGTAATTCGGTCATGCTGATGCTTGATCCGAATCATGGATTGCACGCGGGCACGTAATTCCATTGAGCTGATGGGCTTGCTAACAAAGTCATCGGCTCCTGTTGCGAGGCAGTGGGCAAGATTTTCTTTCGTGCTTAAGGCCGTCACCATGATGATTGGAATCGTTTGCCATGTCTCCGTTGCCTTGATCCGCCGACACACTTCTAAGCCATCGAGACCAGGCATCATCACATCTAGAAGGATGACATCTGGCTGCAAGGTTTCTAAGGAGGTAAGAGCATCGTGGCCATTGGATACATAATGAAGCTGGTAGTTCTGATACCCCAAGAAGGCTTCAATGACTTCAAAATTATCCGGCTCATCGTCAACCACTAAAACAGATGTTTTATGCATGAAAGCATCCTAAGAAGGCGTGTGCATTAAGGTTTTAGAAAACTCTGAATCAACGTCGTGAGGTGTTTTAATGTCACGGGTTTGCTGAGGTAATCGGTCGCTCCGGCTTTTAGGAAACGCTCGCGATCGCCCGGCATCGTCAGTGCCGTCAGTGCAATGATAGGTAAGTCGCGAAGATGCAGCTCGTGGCGAATGTATTTCATCGCGTCCAAACCATTCATTTCTGGCATTTGAATATCCATCAGAATCACATCGGGTATTTCTGCTTGAACAGAGGTAATGGCCTCTGAACCGTTTCTTGCAACTACAACGCGATAATCTTTTGCTCTTAAGTAGCTGGATATTGTGGTGATATTGGCTTCGTTATCTTCTACTAACAAGATTAGGAATGGGCCTTTGGATTGATCATTATCAGAGACATTCAGTCCTTTATTTGTTTGTGCGTTGTCACTGGTTAACCTCAACAGTGCGTGATGTTGTCGCGCACAAGGCAGTTCAATGACAAAGCAGCTGCCAACGCCAACGTCGCTGGTTACCTCCACATGTCCGCCATGCAAGATGGTCAGCTGCTTCACGAGCGCTAAGCCCAACCCTGTTCCGTTATAGTTTCGATTGAGCGCACTATCAATTTGTCTAAATGGCTGGAAGAGGGTCCCCATATTTTCTGGAGCGATGCCGATGCCAGTATCTGTAATGGCAATCCTCACGAAATTCTGAGGTGGAGCATTCTTATCTTCTGAATTCGCCGGGATCTGTCGATGGCTAGCCTCTAACGTGACATGACCTCTTTCTGGCGTAAATTTCACCGCATTCGTGAGTAAATTAATGAGCACTTGACGGATGCGGCGCTCATCTACCAAGACATTAGGCAAGTTAGCAGGTATTTTTGTTGTAATCTGAATCCCTTTTTGCAGGGCCTGTTGTTTGATGAAGAGTAAGCTTGCTTTACAGAGTAGTTCGATAGATGCTGGGGCAAGGGATAGCTCGATGTGACCTGATTCAATTTTGGCAATGTCGAGAATGTCGTTAATCAGCTCTAAGAGGTGACTTCCGCTCCGGTAGATCGTTTGCAATGAGCGGAGCTGTCGTTGGTTGACCTCGCCGAAGACATTCTCGGCGAGGCCCTCGGCCATTCCCAAAATCGCATTCAGGGGCGTGCGCAGTTCATGGCTCATGTTGGCGAGAAATTCGTCCTTGAGACGGGTCGCCCGAGCGAGTTCTTCGTTGGAAATTGCAAGTTCTTGATTTCGCTCGGTGAGCTGTTGTTGAGCCTCGTGTCGGTCAGCCAATTCTTGCTGCAATTGTTGGTATAAGTCGACTTGCTGAATGGCGATCGCCAATTGATTCGCGACTTGTTGAACCAGCGTAATTTCAGATTTTTGCCACGCCCAGGGTTGCGTGCAGTGATGAATGCATAGCAAGCCCAATAACTCATTGTTTTTGCATATCGGGACAACTAGATTGGCACGAATCTGAAATTGATTCAGGATAGCGACATGGCAGTCTGACAGATTGTGTTGATAGATATCTTCGGCTACAAAGTATCGCCCCTGTTTGTAGAGATTGACAAAGTTGTCGCCAAAGCACTGATCCTGTGCTGACGTTCCCAGAATTGAAGAAAACGATTCAAGCACGGATTCAGCAATAAATGTTCCTTGTTTGAACCCGGAGTCTGAGTCAAACTCGAAAATGCTAACTCGCTCAGCCTGCATCAAGTGTCTAAGATCTCTACACGCACGGTCAAAAATAGTCTTGAGGGTCAGAGATTGATTCACTTGCTGACCAATTTCTTTCAACAATTTTTCTCGATTCGCTTGATGTTGAATAATTTGTTCAGCCTGTTTTCGATCGGTAATGTCAAACCGAATCGCCAAATATTGAGAGGGCTGCTTCTGATCATTCAATAAAGGGACAAACGTGCTTGACATCCAGTAAAGCTTGCCATCTTTCGTGCGATTACAAATTTCTCCTTGCCAGATGTTGCCATGGGAGATCGTTTGCCACAGATCTTTGAAGAAACTGGGAGGATGATAGCCAGCATTAACAAGGCGATGGGTCTGTCCAATCAGCTCATCTTTGGAATAGCCAGAGAGTTCACAAAACCGATCGTTCACGTGGGTAATCACGCCTTTCGGATCTGTAATCGCAAAAATAGCCGCTTGATCAAATGCAAACTTGAAGTCAGATAGTTCTTGGATGAGCTGTTGTCGTTCGCGTTCATTGTTTTTCCGGTGTGTAATATCTCGAACAAACGCAAGCACAAACTCAACGCCATCAATGCGGAGGAAGCTAGCACTAACTTCAACGGGATAAATGCGACCATCTTTTGCTCGATGTCTGGATTCAAAAATTGATGGGCGATGCTGATTCTCGGTTAGCCCATGCTTTTTCCACGATTCTTCGGTACAGTCTTTATCTAAGTCGGAGAAAGATAGCGTCAGTAGCTCATGGCGAGAATATCCCGACATGTCACAGGCGGCTCTGTTGACATACACAAAGCTGCTGTCTTTACGAATCATCAACACAGCTTCCGCCGCGATATCGATAGCCGACTGTGCCAGGGCAAGTTCTTTTGTTCGTTCTCGGACTTGGGCTTCTAGATCTTGGTTGAGCTGTTCTAGTTGGGTGGTTGCTCGTTGGCGCTCCAACTCTGCTCCAGCACGGGCAGCAAAGATCTGCAGAATCTGTCTGGCTTGCTGTGGATGTTGTAACAGTTGACGGTGGAGAACACAAAGGTTCCCAATGGGTTCTCCTTGAGAGTTCAATAACGCGACTCCCAGGTAGCTTTCTGCATCCATCTCTACTAAATCGAGATCTTCGGGAAACTGCTGTTGAATCGACCGTTCACAGTACAAAACTCCGTCTTGTAATGCTTTTTCACAAGGAGTGTTTACTACGTGATAGGAGAAATTGGGTTGTAACGCTCCATCCGCCCAAAACGCAATGGTATTCAGATTGCCATCGACTAGTTCTGTTGCGATCGCATAATCAGCGCCGAATGTTTGAGCAATATGCTTCACTAGTGCAGGAAAGAACTCTTGCCCCATTGTCGTGGCTGTACCGACAATCAGGTTTTGGAGCTGAGCCTCAGCTTGTTTACGTTCTGTAATATCTCGAACAATGACTAACACGTCGTTTTGGTCAGGCAACGCCGCAACTCGAACTTCCTCGTAGCGTTTTTCGTCTTCAAACTCAACACGTTGCTCATAGACTTGGACGGCGTTTCTACGACTCAGAGCCTGATCAGCATAGTAAAGACGCTGTTGAGTCAAGTCCGGAGGCATCGCGGCACTGACATTGAATTCATCTCCTACGGCGACGTTAGATGGATACTTGACACGAACATTACTTCCCCCTGTCATGAATATCTGAGTGCCGTCCTGTTTCATTTGAATGAGCAAGTCAGGGATAGTTTCAATAATGATGCGATTGGTTTGCTCACTCAATCTCAGGGCAGCTTCGGTTTGTTTTCGATCTGTAATATCAATGGCGATCGCGGCAAAAATGGCAGGAGCTTCCTGAGAATCAGCAACCGAAAACAGAATTGACTCATACGTTTTCAAGGCATTGTTGATGACGATATTATCTTCTACTCTCAAGGGCTGCCGAGTTTCAATTAAGTTTTGCAGTCGTCGTCGAAAAATATCAGCGGTTGGTTTAGGCAATACCTCGGCAAACGTTCGGCCTACAATCTCAAATTCAGAGACTTCGAGCATGTCTGCAAAGGCAGGATTCACTTGCACATATCGCCCCTCCGCATTAAACAGGCTCACGCAAGCAGGAGAGTGATCGAGGAAAGCTTGTAATATCTGCGTCGTTTGTTGTAGCGAGAGTTCGATTCGCTTGCGATCGCTAATGTCTGAGACCGTCCCTTCGTAATAAAGGGGGCACCCCTGTTCATCCTTTACTAATTGCCCACTTTGAGAGATCCATATAATCGTTCCATCCTTGCGATAGACTTCTACCTCAAAATCGGTCACGCCCCCATGCTCTTCAATGAGGCGATGAAATTCATCGCGATCCTCAGGATGAACATAGAGCTGCGTCCGAATATCGGTCAGCTCTGTAAGCAAGGCTTCAGGCGTCTCATATCCATACATTTGAACCAGCGCTGGATTCACCGTCAGGTAACGCCCTTCAACCGTTTTCTGGTAGATACCCTCTAAGGCATTATTGTAAATAGCACGATATTTGGCTTCAGCTTCCTGTCGTTCCCATTCGATTTGCTGTCGTTCCGCCTCAAGTTCTTTGATATCGGTAATGGTGCCAACATAGCCCATGAATTGTCCATTCACATCCCACTCAACCACAGACTGACTATAGACCCACGTGACTAACCCATCGGGTCGTTGAAAGCGGTAGCTAAGCTGAAAGGGACAATTTTTCTGAGCCGACTGATGCCATTCGACAGAGATTCGCTCTCGATCCTCTGGATGAATTCCTTGCATCCATCCATGGTCCATCGCGGCTTCTGTCGAGAGACCGGAGATTTGGCACCAGCGATTGTTCACGTAAACGCAATGACCCGCTGCATCAGTGCGCATAATCCCAACAGGGACGGTTGAGACTAAGCTCTGGTAGCGTTGTTCGCTCTCAAGCAAAAGAATTTCAATGGGGGTTGGCTGCTTCTGTATTGATGATGAGGGTTGATGGACACTGGATTTGAGAGGGATGTCGGTAGTTTGTACGGATGGTTCATCGCTATTGTGGTCATGCCCCTGATAAGCAGCATGAAGGGTTTGCAATAAGCTTTCATGGGTCAGCAATCCAATGGGGCGATCGCCCTCGTCAACCATAGGTAAATGGCTAATGTGATGCTGCTGAAGTAGGCGAATCGCAGACCAGACATCTGTGAGTTCTGATTGGCGTACCGTTGTGACAGGAGACGTCATCACATCTCGAATGGGCACCTGCTCTAATGAATAGTGTTGAGCAATCAGACGCACCACATCTCGCTCTGTCAAGATTCCAACGACGCGGTCTTCGTCTACAACCACCACACAACTTGCAGAGGGATTGGGGTGATGATCGCTCACTGATGGATTGGTTGGATGAGGTGATGCATGGGGTTCGGCATGGCGTGAGCATTGCTTGCTCATGTGGGCGATCGCCTCTAGAGCTGGCATGACAGGGGCCACCATCACCATGTTTTGCATCGGCACAAGTGATAACGCGATCGCTGCAGAGGATGTTATATCGGGAGACATGGATTTGCAGGGACGTTGCCTAAATTGTTACGAACAAAAAGCACATCGATTCCTTGGATCGTTTATCCGTGTCCAGGGACATTTAGAGGATTCCCAAAACTCTAATGACGACACAGCATTAGGAGATTAAATTAGATAAAAATCTATGATTTTCTTTTTATCCATAGATATTTAACAATACCCCTATTTCATAGGTCAAGCTTATTCCTGAGTCATAACGTTTACGATTTCTGTAGTAAACGTCAGGAATATTCTTGGGTTTGCACTGAAATCGTTATAGATTCGCAAGTTTTTGATGTATGGCCCTGATTCCGTAAGACAGGAGAGCGTTGTATTCATTGCCTTTAACGGCTTGCATTTTTAGTCGGGACTCTGTGCTGGTTAGAAATGGACACCAAAAAGCCGGAAAGTATTGTGTTGGGGGGGGTGGGGGGGGCCACCCCCCCCCCCACAAAA
>JBCCWF010000373.1:0-6779 GCA_039194035.1 Cyanobacteria bacterium P01_E01_bin.6
GGTGCTTGATCAGCATCAGTGCTAACTGGGAGGAAGCTTTTCAATCAAATTCAGTACTGTTGAGAAGCCGCAGACAGTCATTCTGGATGGTGTACGCACAAGGCAATAATTGTTCTCTTTAGTGTGTACATCTTTACTTGAGACGAGTGTGTTCTGATCGTTCAATTTTTCCGAGTTGTTTCTGCGGTAAAGAGGTCGAGTTCGCTTGCCCTGAAGAAGAAAATTCCTGAGAAGGAATTAACGAGACTGATTTCCAAAAATCACGCTGAGTTTAATGATGCTTTCAGATACACAAGACGCAACCTCTTCCTTTTTGAATATTTCTGATGACTTACTTTCCATTCAAACGCATTTAATTTTCAGTATTACGCAAGGAATTAGAGCCGGATGTACTGCGACTGACATTGTGAAGCAGGCGATTGCTGCGATGAGTCAGTGCCTACATCCGAAATGGATTACCTATTCACCAGTTACGCCTGAGGAACCAAATGTTTCAGAGGATAAAAGAATCTGTCCACTACTCTCTTCCGGCGGCGTCAAACTTCCTGTTTACCATGAGAAGCAAGAGATCGTTAATCGGTGTTCTGTACGTCATGATTTCTCTACGCCACGTTGCCATACAAATGATCGGTTATATGAGTTTAGTTCGCATGATAGTGCTCTATCGTCTATTCCCAAGCATGACGTAGCAAGCGAACCGTACCCATTGGCGATCGCCGTTAATCCAGTGTGTATGTTAGAAATTCCGCTTAAATATCACGATCACTTTTTGGGTATTTTTCATCTTCTATCGCCACCATCAATGCAGTGGTCTGTTCGTGAAGTTGAGATGATCAGTGATATTGCACAAGTTCTGTCGATGATGCTTGTGAATGAAGCACTGCAACAAAAATCGAGTCAGACCGAAGCCATAATGCATCATATCGAACATTCTACGCAGACTCTTTTTCGCTCAATTCCAATTATTCTTCATGTAACAGATCGTACGGATCGTATTACTGAAGTCAGCGATGTCTGGTTACGACAAATGGGCTATGAACGCCATGAAGTGATCGGTGCAAGACTCGTCGATTTTATGACCGATGAATCGCGTTGCTATGCGGAGACAACGATTCTTTTCACGTACTTCAAAACAGGCCAATGCCAAGATATTCCATTCAAGTTAGTGACAAAAGATGGTCGAATATTGGATATGCTCTTTTCTGGGAAAATCGAGCGTGATGAGCGAGGAACGGTTGTTCGCTGCATCGAAAGTCTGGTGAATGTGACTCGGCAAAGGGAAGTGGAAAAGCAGCTTTTCCGAGAAAAGGAACTGGCTCAAGTCACTCTTCAATCGATTGGGGATGCGGTTATCACCACCGATGTTCATGGATGTGTTGACTACCTCAATCCTATTGCCGAAGTATTGACTGGGTGGCGCGTTCAAGAAGCAAAAGGTCAACCCATCAGTGACGTAATGCCAATCATTCACGAGATGACGCGTACTCCCATTACGAATCCAGTTGAACACGTCTTGCAATATCGGCATCGAGTAGAGCTTGCCAACCACGCGGTGTTATTGAATCGCTTTGGGGTCGAATATGCGATTCAAGACTCGGCAGCGCCAATTTTAGGGAATGACGGAACGCTGCTGGGTGCTGTTTTAGCCTTTCATGACGTGACCCAGACGCGTCTGATGGAAAGACAGTTGGCATGGCAGGCCAGCCATGACTCACTCACTGGTCTTATGAATCGACGAGAATTTGAACGGAAATTAGCAGAGGCGATCGCCATTGCTCATCGAGATGGACAGCACCATGTTTTGTGCTATCTCGATTTAGATCGCTTCAAAGTGATCAATGATTCTTACGGTCATGCTGCTGGAGATGAATTAATCCGGCAGGTGGCAATCTTGCTACGAAACCAATTGTCTGCCTCAGACGTCGTAGCACGACTAGGAGGCGATGAGTTTGGCATCATTATGTATCACTGCGACTTGGCAAAGGCTCAAAAAATCTGTGATGCTGTTCGTCGTAGTATTCAAGATTTTCGATTTGTTTGGCAGACTCATCATTCCAACATTTGTGTCAGTATCGGGCTGGTGCAAATTGATGATGAATGTTCTGATTTAGCTCAGGTCATGAGTGCAGCAGATGCTGTCTGTTATGCCGCTAAACAGCGGGGGCGCAATCGCGTGTATCCTTACCATGAAAATGATGCTGAAGTGGCGCAACAACGCGCTGATCGCCAATGGATTGAGCGGCTCAATCGGGCACTAGAAACCGATCGTTTTCAACTCTATGCTCAAACCATCCAGCTCGCAGAAAAAGACCATCACCACGGAATGCATCTTCATGAAGTCCTACTGAGGCTTGTGAGTGAACACGGAGATCTTGTTCTTCCACTCAACTTTATGCCTGCAGCAGAGCAATACAGCCTGATGCCTCATATTGATCAATGGGTGATTCGTAAGTTCTTCCAAACATATATGCAACAAGGTGGACATAGACTTCAACCTGGTCATATCAAAGAACGTCTTTTCACCATCAATCTCTCTGGTGCAAGTGTGAACGACGACCAGTTTTTAGATTTTCTAAGGGCACAGTTTGATGAATTTCGAGTTCCCCCGGAAAGCATTTGTTTTGAAATTACAGAGCGTGTGGCGATCGCCAATTTAGAAAAAGCGGCTCAGCTCGTCCGAGAGATCAAGCAAATCGGTTGTCAATTTGCACTTGATGATTTTGGCAGTGGTGTATCGTCGTTCAGCTACCTGAGGCATTTACCCATAGATTATTTAAAAATTGATGGAAACTTTGTCAGAAGTTTGCTTAGTGATCCGGTGAATTGTGCAATCGTGGAGTCAGTCAATCATATTGGTCATTTGATGGGTATCCAAACGATTGCGGAGTTTGTGGAGACAAGCGATGTTCGAGAACAGCTTGAAGTGATGGGAATTGATTATGTGCAAGGATTTGCCGTGCACCGACCTGTTCCTCTCGCCAATCTGATATGAACCCAGACGCGATAGAGAAACGTGATGTTTTCCAAAGAACTCACATTATCCTGTCTCAACATTCAAGGGTTCACTGATGTCCCCTGTTCAATACAAACCATTCTGTGATGTCCCCATTTGAGAGTGAGGACGTTAGTAGGAGCAGATTCGTCTCTTTTTTCGGGATGAACACACTGGTAATTCAGTCGATATCGTTCAGCCAAATCGTTCAGCCAATAAATGCCTGGACGTAATTAAAACTCCAAATCCTGTGTCGCCTGAACAACAGGCGACACAGGATTTGGAAGGTTACGTTTAATTATGGATAGCTACTGATCATCACACGTGAGAGGAATCATCTTCATGTCAGCTTGATGTTGATACGAGGGGCTAGGAGGAGACGCATATTGCGATCATTATTTTAGGTCCTACGAGATTTCTCACATCCGCAATGTCAGTTTATGAACCAGGCAACAAGGGGTGTTGGTTTTTGATGAAGTTGTTCCTTTTCTCGAAGGAGTCGGGAATTCTTGAGGTGATTCTGATTCATGCTGCACTTGATATGACTTCTTTCCATGCCCCATTTTCAATGTCAATCGTTGAGTACTGAGGAACGGCGATCGCCAGAATGACGTTTTGAGGATTTCTTATATGGCCAACAACACAGAACCAAGAGAGTGTCAGATTGCTGTTCGTGAGCAAGTCGGTCACATTAAGCTTCCGAGGACGTTAACCGTGCTTGAAGCCGTTGCATTCAAGCAATCCTTCCAGGATTTGTGTCAGGCTAATCCGAACCTTACCCAAGCGGAATTGGACTTTGCCGACACACAATTTATCGACAGCAGTGGCATTGGAGCCATGATGAATGTCTGGAAAATGGCCAAGCACCATGATTTGATCTTTTCCCTACATAACGTTCCACAGCAGGTCATGATGTCTTTATCGTTGGCAGGGCTTGATCAATATCTTGATATCCGAAACACAGTGTCTGAAACACCTTTAAAAAATAGAAGGAATGCTGGAAAGCGAAAATCTTCTCGTAATCAATCACTGGCAACACATCCATCTGTGCGATCGCCAATTAAGCGATTCGTGGATATTGTTGGAGGACTACTAGGGCTTGGGTTAACCATCCTTCTTTTTGTCCCCATTGCAATCGCGATCAAAATTGAAGATGGTGGTCCTATTTTCTTCAGTCAAACGCGGTGCTCTTGGATGGGGCGACGATTCACGATTTGGAAATTTCGTTCCATGGTTGTGGATGCTGAAACCTTGAAAGAAGACTTAAAAGATGAAAATGAGGCAGAAGGAGCCATCTTTAAAATTAAGAATGATCCTCGCATTACACGCATCGGGCAGCTTCTTCGGAAGACAAGTCTGGATGAATTCCCTCAATTTTGGAATGTTCTCAAAGGTGACATGAGCTTGGTTGGGACTCGTCCGCCGACCCCCGATGAAATTGAAATGTATGAAATCCCCCAGTGGCAGCGCCTAGATGTAAAACCTGGTTTAACTGGAGAATGGCAAGTTCATGGGCGATCATCAGTTAAAGATTTTGAGGATGTGATTCAACTAGATTTGCGCTATCAGGAACGATGGTCATTGATGTATGACTTCGAGTTAATTTTCAAAACGGTTGCTGTTTTGTTTAGCAAGGATTCTGGAGCTTGCTAATATAAAGCCTTGCTAATACAAAACCTTGCTAATATCAATCATATAACTCTAATTATTTTACTTGTAGGCGAAATAGGCGAAAAAGTATTCGTAGAATAGCCAACGATAGGACTCTTTGGTATTTAAGTATTATTCATGATTTTATTGATCAGTCATGTTTAAGTTACTGCAAGATTCTTAATTATCTCTAACCATACAGTGCTGTCTAATTTGGTCGTTCATGTCATCATGTTATGAGAACGGTAACGCAGTAAATGATTGAAGGCTCTTGAGAGAGTTACTCTTGCGAGAGTTAAAAGATTTAGTCGTATTCAATCAAAAGAGGAGCATGATTAATCATGCTCCTCTTTTGATTGAATACGATGTGATTTTGAGGATTGCCTACCTGCCAAGATTAAAAAAACGAGTACAGCAGCTAGGCAGTATCCGGGCGTGTATTTTAAGGCGGGATTCTTCCTGGCTTAAGTTATAAGCCGTATCCGTATATTTATTGAGTCGATTGAAACTTGCTTATACCGTCTGAATAATATCAACAGTCGAAAATTTCATATTTTGTTAATATTTTGTTGATGCAGTCTAGAATCTCTAGAAATTCTAAAATTTTTTACCTCTTTTGAGCAATGTCAGGTTAACGTTATTACAGTGGGATTGGTTCAAACCGCCCACTTAAACACAAGGCGGACAGTGTGGGGGCTCTTACTGTCCGTCTTGTTGTTTTGGGGCTCATGTTTTGGGGCTCATGATGAGTACATCACTGCAGATGCTTTGCTTTTCTGAAGCGCTGCCTATTTGTTAACACTTCCTTACAAGGCAATTCATGGCGACGCTTAGCCTCTGCATGATTGTTAAAAACGAGGCGACTCGGTTGTCGGCATGTTTAAAGAGTGCGTGTTCATCCGTTGATGAGATTATTGTTCTAGATACAGGGTCAACAGACGACACGATTGCGATCGCCCAACAATTTAACGCAAGTGTTAAATCTCATCCCTGGAATAATGACTTTGCAGAAGCACGCAACGTCTCGCTGAAATATGTAACGGGAGATTGGATACTCGTTTTAGATGCTGACGAATGTCTAGCTGATGGCATTGGCCCTCGCCTGCGCGACGTGATTGAGCGCGAGAACGATAGTTTAGTTGTGAATCTTGTTCGGCAAGAAATTGGGGCGGCACAATCACCCTACTCCCTTGTTTCACGATTGTTTCGCAATCATCCAGATATTCAGTTCACACGGCCTTACCATGCCATGGTTGACGATAGCGTTGCCGATATTCTGTCTCG
Source organism: Cyanobacteria bacterium P01_E01_bin.6 (assembly GCA_039194035.1). Taxonomy (GTDB): domain Bacteria; phylum Cyanobacteriota; class Cyanobacteriia; order CAKZMO01; family CAKZMO01; genus JBCCWF01. The sequence goes on from JBCCWF010000373.1 coordinate 5,927, forward strand.
GGAACCCCACTGGAAAGTCCAGGAACTTTCAGAGATTGCGATTCTCCATGATGGGTATCGAGTAGAGGCGATCGCCAGTCGGAATAAGCTTCAGAGTGCGCGGTTGACAATGGAGCGCTTCCTGTCGCAGCACCCAGGCGACCCCTACGTTTGCAGTAAACTAGGTGCGCTGTATGCCGAGTTAGACCGTCCTACCTATGGCATAGAGTTGCTTGAGAGAGGACTGAAGGCGTCCTCTCTAGAATCATCGATCGCGTATGAGCTGCATTATCATCTAGGCATTGTTTACAGCAAGATGAATTGCGTTGCCCAAGCCCTTTACCATTATGAGCAAGCGATCGCACAACCCATTATGCCTGCGCTGAAACTAGGAGCCTACAACAACCTGGGTAGCGTCAGACAAACGACAGGGGATCTCGAAGAAGCAACGCTTGCCTTTGAAAAAACGATTGCCATTGACCCCAAATTCGCGATGGGACACTTTAATCTTGGGATGGTCTTGAAAAGTAAGGGGCAACTGTCTGATGCGATCGCCCAATACCAGCAAGCCATTCAGCTGCAGCCTGATTATGCTGAGGCTTATCAGAACTTGGGGGTGGTGCTACTGAAAATTGGTCACGTTACCCAATCCATGGAATCCTTTCAACGGGCGATCGCCTTGCATGAACAACGCAATCCAGATGAAGCTCAGCGCCTGCGAGAGGGATTAAAAGGTATGGGATTTATTCTCTAAGAGTTACTGCTCAGGCTTAAGAAAATCCCTATTTTTATCGGCAGTCATCCACATGGTGTCAGTCTGGAGTAGCTCAATATATTGTTGAATCCCTTTGAGCAAGAAAGATTCACCTCCAAA
>JBCCWF010000374.1:0-6770 GCA_039194035.1 Cyanobacteria bacterium P01_E01_bin.6
ATGATTTACCTTTCCATTCTTTTAGTAGGCATTTTGAGTTTTAGTCAAGGCCAGCAATGTCACGACAATAATCCCGTTTGTACTGGGCCGAGACCAGAGAAAAGCTTGATTGTGGGAGGAAATCTATGACCATAGTTTTAGCGTTCTTCATGTTGTTATTTCTGGGCGCGGTTATTGGTGTTTGCGCCATCGTCAGGGTTTCTGATGTAGAAGATTTTGACGAAAGGGAGGGAGATCGATGAATAGTACTGACATCAAAGATCGGCCAATGTTTGGCAGGGATGCCTTCGGTTATTCACTAGAAGAATTTATTTTTGCATTGCACGAAGAACAAGAGCTAGAAGCGGATGACTATCCCGTTGAGGTGCATTACGCAAAGAAAAGGCATGGCCATGTAATTTGCGCAGAAGACCTGTGCCGCAGATTCTTTGAGGATTTTTGGCTAGATAAAGAAAAGAAAAGGTTTTGGGCTCCCAGTGCGGAATACTTTAGCGATTACGTTGTCGCCGAAGATTTTATCGAAAACACCTATGAGTTTTCTGATGTTGATCCTTGGCCAAATACTGACGAGCTTCATGGACTGAAGAGGCTCACAGACCTGATCGACTGGTTCTTGTTTTGGAATTGGCCAATTTACCGCCTGCTGGGTGATTTTGAATGGTTTAAGCCTGAACAGCATTGCATCGGAGTTGAGGTTCTTCAAGGTGCTCTTGAAACGTTTGAGCGTGTTAATCGCGACAAGCATTTCACCTATACAGAAGGGTCTGAGAGCGCCCTGATTACCTGGGAATTCGTGAAGGATTACGTGAGGGAGGTTGAAGAGTGACTCATCCCTTCCCAAATGACAAGTACAACATCATCTACGCCGATCCTCCATGGACATATCGCGACAAGGCAAGTGCTGGCAAGCGAGGTGCATCTCACAAATACGACGTGATGGGTCTGGAAGAGATTTGCTCATTGCCAGTGCAGGCGATCGCCGCTGATGACTGCCTGTTAGCAATGTGGTGGGTGCCGCCCATGCCAATGAAAGCATTGAAAGTCGTAGAAGCCTGGGGTTTCAACTTCAAAACGATGAAGGGCTTCACCTGGGAAAAGGTGAGTAAGAACGGTAAGCACCTGATAGCAATGGGTAACTACACTCGCGCGAATACGGAGGATTGCTTGATTGCCGTTAAGGGTAAGCCAAGACGAATGAATGCAGGGGTGCGGCAGTTTATTCAGTCGGAACGCAGGGATCATTCACAGAAGCCCGATGAAGTGCGCGATCGCCTTGTTCAGCTCATGGGCAATGTTCCAAGGATTGAGCTTTTTGCACGAAATACGACTCCAGGGTGGCACGCCTGGGGAAATGAAATTGCACCATTTTGAGGAGTTGAGCCGTGAACGTTGAATCCCTATTGCTGGCGATCGCCCCATCCCCCAACGACAAAGTTCAAATTCAGATGATCTACCGAACGATTACTCCAGATCAGAAGGGTGCATTAGAGCGAACGATTACAAAGCTTCTACCCGTACATGAATCACACCTTTCTCAAACACCATAAAACCTAAGTATTATCGAGACATGGAACCCATATCATCAAGCGCTTTAGATCAGTTCCTTGAGGTCATCACACAGCAAGTGATCGCCAAAAGTGCTGAGAAACTTGATGCCCCTGAACTATTAACTGAACAACAGGCGGCTCAACGCTTCAATGTGTCACCACGGAAGTTGCAGGCATGGCGATTCAACGAACGACTCATTAAGGGCGTTCACTGGACTCAAGTCGAAGGCTCCATACGCTACATTCCCGAAATGTTGCGCGATCGCTTCATTAACTGGGATGACGACACGACTCATTTAGCAACTATTGAGGAGTGGCGAAGGCAGCAGACAAAGGCGAGGTCAAAGCGCAAAGGTAAAGTGGCATAGTCGACAATGGAAAGTTACTTGAATTTTTACAGCTTGGCTGCATCAATACTGTGTGCGACATCTGGTTTGTTTTTGATGGTTGGTGCGATTTTCCTTTCAATCAGATATGCAATTGCTCAATGGATAAATTTAGTTGAGACGATAGAACTTTTCAAGGAATTTTTGAACTGGAAGTCGAGAAAAAAACTTGAGAAACGCTTTGGGATAGACAAACCAGACTTAATCGCTTGAATCCTCTCCATCATCTCGCGTGTTCCAAAGTTTCCTCAATTTAATTTTCCCTTCAACCCCTCCGACATAATTTCTAAAAATGGTCTCTTCAGAGTTTCCGGTGATATCTGCGATCTCGGCTGGTGTTGCTCCTTGAGCGAGGGCGTGAGAAGTGAAACTGTGCCGTGTGTTGTACGGCTTACGGTAGGCAACCCCGACACTCTTTAAGACCGCTTTCCAGGCACGGTTCCTGAAGTTGTGATCATCAATCGGCTTTCCCTGTGGAGACGAGAAAACTAATGCTTCAGGCTCTGGCCTCTCCGGTCTGCGATTCATGAGTAGGGTTTGCACATCTTCAGACAAAGTGAATTGCCGTTCTCTGTTTGTCTTCGTTGCTTTTTGCCGACCTCGACCCCAGCTCTCTCCAATCCAGATCACCGAGCAATCTTTATTAAGGTGCTTCCACTTCAGGCCAAACGCTTCACCAGGTCTACACCCCATACAGAAAATGAATTCCACTACATCTGCATAATGTTTGTAGTATTGGCTTGAGCGAAACCCGTTGAGGATGAGCTGGATCTCCTGTTCAGTGAATGGCTTAGGTCGAGCTTTCGGCGGTACTTTCACCTTCACATCCTCCCAAGGGTTCCCGGTTGAAACTCTTCGCTTCCCTGCCCACACCCATGCAGAGCGAAGCATTGCCATTCGCTCTCTTACTGTAATTGGCGCGAGTTGCTTCATGAGCCGATCTCTGAAGTTGAAACACTCATCCTCAGATAGTTCAGATGCAGCCTTATTGCGAAATGTCTTTTTCAGATGCCCAACCAAACCGACGTATTTTTCCATGGTTCGAGCGTCAAGGTTTTGTCGCTTGAATTCCACATATGCCTCGAACACCTCGACAACTGATGTACCCTTTCTCTCTACCGTTTCACCTCGGTATCGATCAAGGGTCTCATCGAAAACGTTGAGTCGAATGTCTTGCTCAATCTGCACTGCCCTTTGTTGAGCGATCGCCAGTCCAATTCTGTCATGAGGGATACCAGGCGATAGGGTGTAACGCTTACCGTTGACTCTCCACTGGAATCGAACCCATCCTCGATTATTGAGGATGGAAACGCTACCTTTTGCCGCCCGCCTGTCCTTGCTCACCGTTTTTTCTACGTGCTAATTACGTGCCAATTTACGTAAATCATACGAAAATTGGCGAGATTGTGCGAGCCAAAAGATCGAACGTGCTATTAGTAAGCTATTAATTTCATAAGCTAAAACCCTCTATCTGAGAGGGTTTCAATCAATCGGAGCGGCGGGATTTGAACCCACGACCCCCACTACCCCAAAGTTGGTTTAGTTTCTTTAGACCTTTTGATGACAGGGGTTACACCGATTGCAATAAGTGTGATCACAATCTGCACACACTAATGACAAGGGTAGAAATCGAACCAACTCAACACCACACGACAGCGTGGTTGCTCCAAGTTCTCCTCGTCAAAGGCGATCGCCCTTCAAGCAACCTTCCTCCGAGAAGACTTCACCTTCTGGTTCGATGGCAATGTTGACGCCCAATACTCAATAGCTGTTTGATGCGCTTGAGGATTTGCGTGATTAACAACCCAATCCTCAAGCAGCATCCGATTGTAACGATATGAACCCCCAGGAAGTGAAAAGAAATGAATACCTTCCCTCCAGTGGTCAGCTCGGTATTTCTTGAGCGTCTGCTCATTGACGCAGAGCAGTTTTGCCGCCTGGTGCTTATCAATTAAGTTACTTGAATTGTTGCCAAGCAAATGATCGAGCATCGTAGAGGTCTGCTCAAAGAGGGCGATCGCCTGTTTTAAAAGTTGTTGGGTGGTATCTTCTGCCGTCATGATCTTATTTTATAGTTTATTTGTTCTAGCTCTCGGTGATTTGCGACTCATTCACGGGTAGAAGCTTGGTTATCGTTCGCTCTAATGCACCCTTCTGTTCTGAGTTAATCGTTCGGTAGAGCATCTGAATTTGAACTTTGTCGTTGGGGGATGGGGCGATCGCCAGCAATAGGGATTCAACGTTCACGGCTCAACTCCTCAATTTCTCTTGTGATCCGCTTGTACTCATGACGGCGATCGCGCTCTGCTCTGGCCTCGGCATGTTTCCTGCTGCCCTCCATGCCGATGTACTTGCGCTTTTTGCCATCGAAGATTGGATGGGGCGATCGCCATATCGCCTGCTTACTGTTGCGCTTGTAACAGGGATTGACTTCAATCCATGCCCCTGTTGGGGCCATACCCTCACGTAGAATCTCGTTACGACGCTTCTCAAGAGCTGCTAACCGATCAGGCAACCTGGAGTTAGATTGAGATGTTCTAGGGGGATTCAATCCATAGATTGTGCATGGAGTGCAAAGGTTTTTTGCAGCAACTAAAGCTTGAGTCATGGACACCACCCTCGGCGCAGGCCCGTAGGGCGTAAGGCAACATTGCCGTAAGGCTCAAATACATGGATGAATCGCTGTTCCGTGCAACCAAAATTAAGTAAGACGCAGTCAAAATCTGCCCCGTTCACAGTCGGAGCTTTTCGTTTACCCTGGCTAAATTCGCGCTCAAGCCTTGTTAGAACGCCGTCTCCAGGGATAAATCGAATTCGCCCGTTATGCATCCATTCGCAGGATGCGGAGCAATGGTCGCGGATCAGTGCCCCTGTCCCCTGATTGGATAGGACGCCGATCTTGCACAGCATAATCGCCTGAGGCGATCGCCCTGATTCCACTTGATCAATCACCCAGCGCATGAACGGCAGCGGGGTTGAAAACGGCGGGTTGCAGAAGATTGTTTCTCCATTAGCCTGCTGTGCTAAGCAGTTTTCAGACTCAGTAATGTGCCGTCTGGCTGGCGTTCTGCAATCAGGATCGCTGGTGGGGTCAAGCCCAATAACACCGCCCAGTGCTAAAGCAACTAGCTTCAAAATAGGCTGCTCTGGCGTGTTTGGGGTGTACCACTGATCCGAGTCTTCGCCTGAATGCGAATGATGCTGTCTGAGGTTAATCAAGGTAAGTTGTCTCATCATGTCTACTCCTCCTTCCACGGTCTGAATGTCCAGTTGACCCGTGCGCCCACTGGTTTACTCGTTTTGGGGACAGCGTGGGCCCAGTTCTCTTGGCAACCCGGACGCATTAGAATTAGGGAGCCGTGAGTCATCTCAAAGCTGTGAATGAAAGAACCCTTTACTTTTTGTCTGAGCTTGAAAGTACGGGCCGCACCCAGACTAATGGAGGCGATCGCCGGGCACTTGCCTAGTTCTGGGCGACCATCATCATGGAACCCAATCGAGTCACGCCCATTCCGGTAGTGGTTGCCAATCACCAATTGGTATTTAAATCCTGTGGCTTGCTCGACGCGAGTTTTGAGGGAATGCAAAAACTTAGCGTCATCCCAGAGTCGAGCGGTCAGGCTGACCTTGCCACCGCTGTAGGTGTATGTGTAAGGGCGATCGCCGTAGATCGCCTCTCGACGCGGCAATGGGATAGTTTTGCCGTACATCTTGGTTGAATTCTGACTCCACTCCACAGTGTCAAGAGACTGGAAAAGCAAAGTATTTGCCTCATCCTCAGAGAGAAAATTAGGAATGAAATCGACAGGGGGATCTGACTCAATTAACTTACCCCCTAGAACAGGGGTGATTGAGGAGATGTCAAGTAGGGAAAGCTGACTCATACTTCCACCTCCCGATGAATACTTTTCTCTGTTGAGAATTTGTCGCCGTATCGATTACGCAGCTTCTCTAAGTTCTGCTGCGCAATGACCTCTAGTGGCACTTCAATTTCACGGGCGATCGCCGCCACATACCACAGCACATCGCCCAGTTCCTTGATTAAGCTTGTCCGGTCTAGAGAGTGCCCGTGACCCATATATTTTTTGATGATGTCTGCCACTTCGCCAGACTCGCCAGTGATACCAAGACCCCAAGTGGCGATCGCTGTCTTGAAATCAAGGTCGTGGTTAGCGAATTTCTGAGACTCGGTAGCGTATTCGTTTAACTGCATCAGGCAACCTCCTTTTTCTTCCAGTGCGCTAACATCTCGGGCTCATCAGCCTCATCCGCGATCGCCCCATCAAAGAACCGAGCGAATCGACCCACTGCCTGTTCAAAAAACTCACAATGTTCTAGGGGTATCCTTACTCCGATGCATTTGTTGCCATCCGTGACGATGAACTGGTCAAGCTCTTCATCAAAGCGAATGTGAATGAACACATCTCCCACACGCATCACAAACGGGCGATTCGTTGGGATATCATCAGCATTGGCAACTCGGCAATCTTCAGCTTTAAAGCACACAGACGACTCACCAGGGAACAACAGGCCATCACGCAGGCGCTCGGCTCGGAATAGCTTGTTGGTGGGTTTGTGGACGGCGATCGCCCCTTTGTAGAATTTACTCATCTTCCTCACTCAAGCATTCAAGCTGCGCAGTATCTGGAGCCACAACGTTTAATTGATTTCGATATCCCTCGTGATCGGGGATTAGCTCAAAAGTCCAGTCAGTCAACGGTTTGTCCTCATCCAATGTGGCCACGGCAATTGACCACGCACCGCGAGCCTTCCAAGCGCCATAGATTCCTGTAACGATCACACCTTCACCATCAGGAGTGGCAAGCTTGAATTGAAT
>JBCCWF010000375.1:0-6757 GCA_039194035.1 Cyanobacteria bacterium P01_E01_bin.6
GCGCGCCCCACCCCCTCATTCCTCTGTAAACGTTGCCATGTCGTGATCACTATCTTATGACGCGCGACAGATCCCAACCAGAAAGACATTGGCTGCGTTTTGATACGAGACTCTATAGGAAATCTCTGGGGTTAATGGGAGAACCGTTGCGACGCACTTCAAAGTGTAGATGTGGGCCTGTGGATAACCCTGATGACCCCACGGCGGCGATAGCCTGTCCCTGCTGCACATTAGTTCCTTCTGACACCAACAATCGACTGGCATGGGCATAGAGAGTCGTCAGTCCATTGCCGTGATTAATCACCACCGCACGGCCATACCCCCCGTACCATCCGGCGAAAATGACCTGACCTGAATCAGCCGCCCGAATGGTTGTACCGTAACTTGCTCCAAAGTCGATACCAGAATGAAATCGCCGATAGCCGAGAATGGGATGAACACGATTACCAAATCCGCTTGTAATGCGACCATTAGTAGGAAATACAAAGCGTCCTGTTCCTCGAACAATGCCCTGAGATGCGGCGAGTCGTTGCTGAATCAGGATTGAGAGATTTTCGGAATCATTTGCAAGTCGAGCCTCTGCTGCTTCTAGGGCTTGGCGATCGTCCTTGAGTCGAGATACTAGTTTTTGTTGTTCCTGTGCTTGGGCCTCATATTCTGTTTTGCGTGCCAAGAGTTCTTGGGTTAACAGGGCAATCTCATTTTTTTGCCGCTCGATGGTGCGGCGGCGTTGTTCTAGCTCATCGGCTTCTGTTTTGAGATCAGTCAAAATTTCGCGATCGGCAGCATAGAGCCTTTTGAGGTGATGGCGACGATCGAGAAACTCGTTTAGGTCGCGACTCTGTAATAAGACAGCCCAGCCTTCGCTCGATTGCTGTCGTTGGAGAAAGCGCAGACGGCCAATGGTTGAAAATTGGCGATCTTGAAACCGTTGTTCTGCTGCAGCTAATTCTGCTTGGAGTTCTGTTAGTCGAGTATTGGCGATCGCCAACTGCTCTTCGTTTTGAGCAATATCCTGTGTTGTGGACTGAATGCTATCTTCCAGGCCTTCTAGTCGATTTTCCGCCTGATCTTCTAAGGTTTCAATCTGGTTACGCTGTTGTTGAAGGGTTCGACGTTCTTGTTCAACTTGTTGCTGCTGTCGTTGGAGCTGTTGAATGTCACCTGATTGGGCGTTCCCTGGAGGGGCGATCGCCACAAGAAGCATCACGGAAAATCCGCAGAACAATCCCCAACACAGCATTTGCCGTTTCTGCTTCAAAGAAGATGCAAAACGACCTAGAGCCCTAAAAAGAGTCGCAAACCAAGGCCAAACAGCTCTCTGGGCATAACCCAGAGGCGTCCCATGGCCTTGAGATGATTGAGGCGGATTGAATCGTTGATCCTGCGGCATTCCTAGACCTGATCACCTGCTTTTGTTACTACTAAGTACCTGAACATAATGAAAGCCAAAACCCCAAATGCTGCGCCGACAGCTGCGCGGTCGGCGCAGCATTTGGAAGGTTACGTTTACTCATGGCTAACGATTTAAGTATCTCGGCATCATGAAAACCCAGTTTCTAATATCTTGCGCCGACCGTTGCACGGGCGACGCAGAACTGATGGGTTTTAGATTAATTGTGCTTACTACTTATCTCCAGGACTATCAGATTGGCTAAAACTCAAAACCAATTGACTCTCCACCTACTGCCCAACATCTAACGTCAACGGATTAAATGGAACTTCGATGACTTGTCAGAATTGCTGCCTGCGATCTATATGGCATTGAATGGAATGTAGCCTATAGACTGTATCGCTCAATATTCCTAATCGTTCTCGTTCAGCACCCTTGATTCAATATGCATGTTGCGAATGCAACGCGATCCCAGGCATTTTAGCCGAGACCTTATTTAAGCACTGCTAGCTCTATCTGTCTGAGGATTTTTTGAAAACCTAACACTTTATAATGACCACCCCAGTCAAACGTACTAAGCGCACTCTAAGAATATAGTCATGACATAGAATGAGTGAAACTTCCTTCACTCGTTTAATTCAGAGACGTTACATCTACAGATCGCTGAGATCGGTAGTTTCATTATCTTGAACACCTCGAATAATGCGTGATAACTCACTCTTCTCATCTACTGATATTCGAGTTGGAGAGCCTGTAATAATTCGTTCAAAATTCCGTAGCGAATCTTGAATATTGGCACCATTTTCAGTAATCATGTACTCTCGAATGCCCTTGTCGTGCCACGAACCACGCATCTTGAACACGTTGATTGCACGGGTCATTTCTCCACGAATTTCAACGTACTGCAACATCAAAATGGTGTCTGTAATCGTCGAAATATGACTATCTGTAATGGAGTGTGCCCCCATAAATTGGTCAGTCGTGTTTGTGAAAAAGCCTGTAATCTCTTCTTGCTTGGCGAACCCTGTGACTCCAATAACAAACTGACGGAATGCATTGTTGCTGACACCCCGGGCAAGAGCTGACAGGGAGTCAATCGCAATACGAGCAGGTTTGAATTCAGCAATCTCAGACTTAATAATTTGCAAGTGATCTTCTAATCCTGCCGATTCAGGATAAGAGCACAAAATTTTCAACAATCCTTTTTGTTCTAGTTCTTCGAAGTTTGTTCCCCAAGAATAGGCATTTCGAGAAAGCTGTGCCCGAGATTCTTCGTAAGCAAATAAAATTGCCCGTTCCCCGCTATTGCAGGCATCTTGAAGAAACTTGCTGACCAGCAACGTTTTGCCCGTCCCCGTTGCTCCCGTGGCCAGAATAATGGAATCTTTGAAGAATCCGCCGCCACACATCTCGTCTAACGTCTTCACCCCAGAAGAAACCCTGGCGTTTGATGATCGTTGGGTCAAGCGCATTGCACCGAGTGGGAAAATGCTAATCCCCTCATTTGTAATGGTAAAAGGGTATTCCCCCTTCATGTGGGTGGTACCCCGGAGTTTCAAGATCTCAATTGTTCGCCGTCGCCGTTCCCCTTCTAATACATTTCGGACAATGGCCACGTTGTCGGACACAAATTCTTCGACGCCAAATCGAGCGACCGGGCCATACTCATCAATTCGCTCTGTCGTCATCACCGTGGTGACCTCGACTTGCTTCAATCGTGCAACGAGCCGAAAAATTTCACGCCGAACAATTGACGCGGCATCGTACTGTTGGAACAACGCTGTTACCGAGTCGATGGATACGCGCTTTGCTTTGTATTTACGAACAGCGTATTGAATTCGCTCGATAATCGCAGACAAATCAAAGTTGCCAACAACATCTTGGCCTTCTGGATCAGGAGAGGCATCCAAAATAAAAAGCTTGCCTTCGTCGACGAGTTTTTGAAGATTCCAACCAAAACTATGAGCGTTTTTGATGATATCGACTGGAGATTCTTCAAAGGTGACGAAAATGCCAGGTTCATTGAAATGAACAATGCCGTTGTAGAGAAATTGAACGGCTATCAGTGTTTTTCCCGTGCCAGATGTTCCGCTAACCAGAGTTGTGCGAGCAATCGGAAGACCGCCATGACTAATGTCATCGAAGCCTTCAATCATTGTCCGAATTTTTTGAACACCTTCAGAAACGTTGCTGTTAGCTTGGCTCTCGTTCTTATCTAGCTGCATATCCTGTCGTAATCTTTCTTGAATGGCCAGAGCTTCATAACAATATCTGGTTTTGTATTTGAAATTGCCTTCTAGACAGATACTCAGAAACCCAGTAGGTTTCTATATGTTCTCTGATTATCATACGCGATATTGGTCTGCGATTAAGAGAGCCTAATCAAACTAGGAGGCTAATTTTAAGGGGGTTTGATGGAAGTAGATAGCCCTCATTAAACGTATCTTTCCAAATCCTGTGCCACCCGCTAAGCGGGCGGCACAGGATTTGGGGTTTTGGTTTTAATTCGCACCTTCTTTACAGGTGTAACTCTCAATAACTATCTTCTTTAGTTAGGACTTATAACTCAAGCCAGGAAAGATTCAGCGGGATTCTGGTGCGCTCCGTACCCCAGAATCCCGCCTTATGAAATACAATCCGTCAGTTAGGGAGTAAATGTTGGTTCAGAAACTCAATGGTTCGTTCCCATGCAAGCTCAGCAGCCTCTTCGTTATAGCGAGTACCTGGGTTTGCAAAAGCATGATCGGCATCAGCATAGAGATAAATCTGAGCATCTTTGTCTAAGTCGTTTAGCACGGCTTCAAACTCGCGCACGGTTTCGGGGGATGGGCGGCTGTCGAGTTCGCCAAAATGACCTTGGATCGGCATTTGCAATGAGGAGAGGCGATCGCGGTCTGTTGTAATCTGACCCCCATAGTAAATGACGGCCGCATCGAGCTGTGTGGGTAAGGCTAGAGCTGTGTTGAGCGACCAAGTACCCCCAAAACACCAGCCAATACTGCCAACTGTTGGTGCATTCACGTCATTCGACAAGTAGTCATAAGCTGCAACCAAGTTTTGTTGAAGGCGCTCAGGATTTTCAAGTGCCAATTGAACGAGCGATCGCGCTTGTTCAGGCGTTTCAGCCACTTGATCATCGTATAGATCGACGGCCAATGCGGCATACCCTTCTCCAGCCAGCCGACGAGTCATTGCTTCCATATTCTCGGTTAATCCCCACCATTGCTGAATCACAATCAAGCCTGGTAGTGGAGCGGTTGTCGTCGCTGGCTGTGCTAGATAACCCGTGAGAGCAGTACCGTCAATCGTTCCGTACGTTACCGTGTGTGCGGTAACCTCTTGGGCAGGATCTACGAGTGCAATTGGAGAGAGAACGGGCGTATCATTTTGATGGAGTTCTGCAATTTGCTGGCTCTCGCGTTGTGCAACCGCCCCATCGGATGATGATGGATTGAAAAACGAACACCCAATCGCGAATAAACCCGCCAGCAAAACAAGTCCAAACAGTTTTCGCATACTTGACATCCCATATCGGCACTTTAGAGAGTAGTCTAGCGTGTCATTCTCATGTCAAGTGCCAAGACCAAACCACTAGTGATAGTCCTGTCGTTGATGAGGTTAATTGTGTTGTCCAGTGAAAACGTATCATCGAGAGGTCATATCCATCATTCAGTCTCCAAGAATGATATAAGTACTCAAGAATAATGCTCCGAGAAAAACCAACGGTGACTCCAGAACTACAGTCTTTCCTCAAAGCCTATATTGCGGCTTTACACAAGCGATTCATTTTCGCCCTCGAACAAGACGAGAAGTCTAAGACAGAAGCAGACATGGCGTTTTTTGATGGCGCTATTTTCTGCTACCAAGATGTGCTCAAGATCCTCACAGATCAGCTAAAAGAACAGGGCTATGATCCCGAGTCGCTGGAGCCTATTATGATCGAGGCCGAGCAGAAGCGATCGCCCATTCCACCACCGGCGGACTCATCTGATCAAGATATGTTGTAGCGTTCCAAAATCGGTTGTGATGACTATAGTTAAAGAAACAAATCCTGTTCTTTAGTTAGTTAATTAGTTTTTTAACATGTTCCATGCTTGATTCACTGAATACCTTTTTGGGACGCCGCCCAGAGCAGATGAAGGCCAACGTTGAAATCTATACGTGGCAAACCTGTCCCTACTGCATTCGAGCAAAACTTCTGCTTTGGTGGAAAGGCGTTTCCTATACAGAATACAAAATCGATGGAGATGGTGCGGCACGGGTCAAGATGGGAGAACGTGCCAATGGACGACGCACGGTACCTCAGATTTTCATCAACGATCAACACGTTGGAGGATGCGATGACCTCTACGCTCTCGATCGACAGGGGAATCTTGATTCGCTGTTGACGACAGCTGAGGGAACCTGAACGCGTCTTCCCCCCTTCACACCCTTAGCCTCTTCACATCCTTCATCCCTTCACCGGCCTGTCCCCAAAACGTGTCCATCTCGATTCCTCCTCCTGTGCTCGACCACCCTGACTATCTGCGGCATTATCGCTGGATGTGTCGGGCGATCGCCCTCGCGGAGTCTGCGGGGGAGAGGGGAGAGGTTCCGGTGGGAGCTGTCATTGTGGATGCTGAGGACAAGGTGTTGGCTGAGGGAGAAAATCGGCGAGAACGCGACCACGATCCGACAGCTCATGCCGAAATCATCGCACTCCGACACGCAGGTCAACGGTTAAATCGATGGCGACTACATGACTGCACACTGTATGTCACGCTAGAACCCTGCCCAATGTGTGCAGGGGCATTGGTACATGCACGGATGGGAACGCTGGTGTATGGTGCTGATGATGCAAAAACAGGAGCCGTGAGAACGGTGCTCAATATCCCTGATAGCGCCGGTTCCAATCATCGCCTCCCTGTCTGGGGTGGCATTTTGGAACAACCGTGTCGGCAGATGCTTCAGGATTGGTTTGCTAAGCGGCGTTAGACCGATGGTCACTGTCCCAACTGTCACGCTGACTGAGCAGAGTCGAAGCCAGATCTTCCAGATCTTCTACAATCGCCCCCTTCGACTATGCTCAGGGAACGGTTACGGCCGATTGATGGTCACGAATAGTCCCATATCTCGAAAGTACTGAACTTTAAAGATTACGATTTAGCGTTAGGGTTGGGTCATTCATCTGAGACCCATCATGTATTCGATACCAATATAGGTCTGAATCTGTTCTAAGTGCCTGGACGTAATTAAAACCAAAACCCCCAACCCCGTGGCGCCCCCAGAGCCGGCGGGACGGGGGGGGGTGAGGGTAAGTTTTAATTTGGCAAGCCACAAAAGGTATTAGAACACAGAATAGGGTTTTTGGAACAACCACTATAA
>JBCCWF010000376.1:0-6752 GCA_039194035.1 Cyanobacteria bacterium P01_E01_bin.6
CAGGTCGTTCCACAGCTCTTGAATGAGAGCATCCTTCTCTTCGTGACTCAGTCCATCCAGGGGCGGTAGTGCTGTCATGCAAAAAGCCTACCATCTTCTTCCACTCATCGTCGCTGGTCAACCCGGTTGAGCAATTACGTTACTTTATTTTCTAGCAAGTCCCTAAGCACATTTCATTGTGATCCTTGGGGCGTTGCTCAAGAGCGGAATGAAGTCAAAACGATTCACATGATGACTTCCGCATATTGGAAACAGGGTTGACGCAGGAAATGTGATCCGATGGCTTATCATGCCTCAACCATATCCAGACCCCAGGGTTTGCCGAAGGAGACACTCCGGGTTCCAAATCGGATGTGGTTTGGATCAAGGTTCCATGACATCAGTTGTGTTTGCTCGACATAAGTGTAGTTTTTAGTAATTTCTTCCGCATATTTTCTATCAATACACGCTTGAATGGATGAATGACTTTCACGCCCACGCGTCAAACGTCATCTCAATGAATAGAGCAATCCCAATTAAATTGTGAATGAGGCGCAAGCGACGCCATCCACAATTCAGTTCAAAAATCACTTGCGATTGCTAATCCTTAATAAGTCCCTGGGCATAATTAAAGTCAAAACCCCACATCCTCTGCTGCCCGCTAATCGGAGGGCACAAGATTTGGAGGAGTACGTTTAATTATGGCTAGCTACTTAAACAAACGCTGCTATCTACCGTGAGATAAATAAACCATGGTTTCGCTATTCGCCGTTCTAGCCATTGCGTTCTGTAGCTTTGCAGCCCTGCTTATCGTCGGCATTGGTGTTTTTGAAGCACCATGGCCCGTTCTCCTCGGCATTTTAGTAGCGGGATTATTGTCTATTCAATGGGCATTACAGCAAAGCAAGGCGATCGCCTCTTCCGATTCTCCTCAGTCAATCGCCGATGAGTTTGAATCCAAAAATCCATCCCGTGTTACGTCTCAAGGAAATGAGGAGCCTCATCTGAAGTATCGAGGCATTGCCTACGGCGAGCACAATCATCGCGATAGTTCATTAGAAAACGACAGTTCTGCTCGTGACCTATCGTTAGACCATGATCCTGAATCGATCACACTCTCTGGAGTTTATCGTGGTCGACCATGGCAGCATGAGCAACATGTGGAGCCGGAAACCCCTGATGAAACGTCGCCTGACGTTGTCTATCGAGGTCAGAAAATTAATACGTCCCACGAGCACTAATGCTCTGGAACCCTCAGAATATCGCTGTTTCTTCTATAATCAACCAACGGATTAAGTCGCTCGGCATTATTGAACTGAAACCAAAAAACCTGGGGAGCACCCCTGAGGGGCGCTCCCCAGGTTTTTCAAGTGAGTTTACTGATGCTTATCCACATGAGGCAACACAACGGGTTGATTGTACGTCGCTTCCCCATGAACAGTTACAGGACGTTGTTGCAGCATGAAATGGGTTTCTTCCCGGCCTCTCCCCATCGCTTTATTGCTAGTTGTTATTACGACAGGCGTTTTCTTTCGTGTTGTCCGCCTCGACCATAAGGTTTACTGGCATGACGAAGTATTCACATCAATACGGGCGGCAGGGTATGTCGGACAAGGAGTTGGAGAAGCACTATATACCGGAGATGTCTTATATCCGAAGGACATTCTGAAATATCAGACCCTTGAACCTGGACGAGGATGGAGCGATACTCTCCATGCATTGACAACCCATCCCGAACACCCGCCTCTGTACTATCTACTGGTGAGGCTTTGGATGAATCTCTTTGGGACGTCCGTAGCGGTTATCAGGAGCCTGTCCGTACTCTTTAGCCTACTGACCTTTCCTGCACTCTATTGGTTATGTCTAGAGCTGTTTCGATCTCCTTCGGTGGGATGGATGGCGATCGCCCTCTACTCTGTCTCACCCTTCCACGTTCTCTATGCTCAGGAAGCTCGACAATATAGCCTGTGGACGCTGACAACAATTCTTTCGAGTACGTTGCTGCTTCGAGCATTGGAAAAAGGTTCCGTCAGCCGATGGGTGAGTTATGTCGGGGCGATCGCCCTTGGATTCTACACATCTCTCTTTTCAGTTCTAGTCTATGGTGCTCATGCTGCCTATGTTTTGATGCGTGAGTCGTGGCAATTCAACAAAACTGTCGTCAGATTTAGTATTGCTCTCATCATCGGCTCTACGACATTTATTCCCTGGGTCATCGTCATGGTGAACAACTGGGATACCTTCAAAGCCAAAACATCTTGGGTCAATTATGATTATCCCTTATCCTTGTTGACACGATTATGGGGTTTGCATGTCAGCAGTGCACTTATTGATATGGGTTTCCCTCTCTATCATTGGTATAGTGTCGTCGCTCCTATCGGTGTTATTCTTCTCATCGCTTTTGCGTTTTATCGCCTCATCTGCAACACGCCTCAGCGCACGTGGCTCTTTGTTTTGTTTCTGACCGTTTTGCCGGCGATCGCCCTCATCTTTCCAGACCTTATGTTGGGAGGACGACGCTCTGCGAGTACTCGCTATTTTGTACCCGTACTGATCGGAGTCCTACTCGCTGGGTCATTTCTATTGAGTGAAGGGATCAGCCATTTGAATGGCGGCTATCGTTGGATTATCCGTGGACTCGTCGCCGTTATTCTGACAGTCGGCATCGTATCGTGCAGCATCAGCTTTCACTCAGATACATGGTGGAGTAAGGTTGTGAGCTATGGCGTTCCGCGAACAGCAGCTCTGGTGAATTCAAAGCCAAAGCCTCTTTTAATTGTGGGTCTCAGAGATGTGAGTCTTGGCAACACCATCGCATTGAGCTATCGACTAGATGATCATGTGCGATTACAAATGACCTTAGAAGCGAACATCCCAGACATACCTAACGATGTCAGTGACTTATTTCTATATCATCCGACTGATGCACTGCTCCAGGTCTTCAAAGACGCGCCCAAATTTAGGGTGCAAGACCTAAAGCGCGATAGTATGTACATCATTAATGACTCAGAAGACGATGCGACGTAGTCCTCTGATCATAATGTCCGCTCTGGTTATTGGTGACTGTGGGTGTTCCGTGAAACTCATTATTCAAATTCCCTGCTACAACGAAGAAGAAACGCTCGGCCTAACCTTATCAGAATTGCCGCGGCATCTTCCAGGTATCGACACCATTGAATGGCTCATTATTAATGATGGAAGTGGCGATCGCACCGTCGAAGTTGCAAAAGCCTGTGGCGTTGATCACATCGTCAGCTTTAAGAAAAACCAAGGCCTTGCCGTAGGATTTATGGCGGGTCTAGAGGCTGCCCTAAAAGCTGGTGAAGATATCATCGTTAATACCGATGCAGACAACCAATATTGCGCAGCGGACATCCCTTGCCTGATTGAACCCATTCTTCGTCACGAAGCTGATATTGTCATCGGCGCTCGCCCAATTCATGAGATTGAGCATTTCTCCCCAATCAAGAAAATGTTGCAAGGCATAGGGAGCGGGGTTGTTCGTCTTGCCAGCAACACCAACATTCCCGATGCTCCAAGTGGTTTCCGCGCTTACAGCCGAGATGCGGCAATGCAAATGAATGTATTCAACGAATACACATACACACTAGAAACGATTATTCAGGCTGGACAAAAGGGAATGGCAATTACGTCCGTACCCATTCGCACCAATGGATTTCTCCGCCCATCACGCTTAGTGAAAAGTATTCCAGCCTATATACGGCGATCGATCCTGACCATTATCCGAATTTTCATGGTCTATCGTCCCATGCGGTTTTTTACCATCGTGGGGTGTTTCCCCATCGGTGTGGGATTGTTCTTGTGGCTTCGCTGGCTATTCCTATTTCTTTTCGACGATCCAACCCGTGCCCGTGCACCCAGCTTAATTGCCGCAGCAGTTTTTATTCTGATTGGTGTTCAGCTCTGGATTTTGGGGTTTGTAGCTGATTTGCTATCAGTTAATCGCAAAATGCTAGAAGACATCCAGCTTCGATTACGACGATCCGACATCAATTCTCATCAGTTGTTGCTGGGCCAGAAAACAAATACTCCAGCCAATCACAATTAAACCCAAACCATATTGGGAACTGTCGTTTTCCCTGCGGCAAAGCGACAGTTCCCACCTAGCGCATTTATGCCAAGAATTACTGTTTGTCGCAGACGTGCTACGCATTCGTGTGAGCATGTTTTCACATTGTCAGTACGACATATTCAATCGCAGATCGACTTTATATTCGCAACTCAAGCTCGACATTCATATTGAACAATTGCATGAATTTATGTCGCGATTAGTTAACAACCCTTAATTTTGCACTCTAAGTTCCCAGTTTTCATAAATCTCTTGTAAATCACATTTGCTCCTTAGTAAAGAGTCGGTGAATCCTATCACATCGTCTTACGGGTCAAAAACAATGAAAGCATTACCCACTAAGCAACATAGAATTTTTGACAAAATTCTTTGTATAAAGGCGTGCTGATTCGTCTATGAAAAACTGGGGATAATACGTATAGGGTGATAGACCTTCGAATCGCTCAAGCATGTGATTAAGATACTTGAGTTTTTTCACCATTAGTTGAGGTTTTGTCGTGCTATCTCAAAACTCTAAAGGGGTTTCAGCACAAGAATTCTTGGAGCACAACGTTGAATATTAGTTGGCATATGTGATGAATCCAATTGACCTCACAGTGGTGAGTATCATTACTCACTCGTCAGCTCGACTGTTATTCGAGATTTACATCATCTTTATGAGAAATGATCTGGATCTAAGGAATAAGGCGTTGAATTCTCTAGATGATTTATTGCTTCGACATCATTTTACTGATGATGGCACAACAAAAATTGTTGACTGAATACTTGTGAAAAGCTCGTAAAGCAGGATGCCAAATACACGTGACCTATGACACATTACGGAGTCCATCCATGGTTCAGCAATCACCACATGTGTACTTTGATAGACAAACCAGTACTCGGCGCTCTCAAGCTACAGTCTCACTCATTTCTGGAATGCCTCTCCAGCCGTTTCCTTTTGACGTTCTTGACACAATAAAAGAAGACGTCGCAGAGCCTCAACCAAACCTAGTTCATCTTGACTTTTCACATCTCTCTTCTTTTGAAAGAGTTGGAGAGCAATTTGCAACGTCAGGTATCGTATTTCACAATACGATTGCATTACGACCCTCAAACCCGTCATTTCTCATCGGATCTGAACAGACTGTCTTAATGGGAGCACCCAAAAGTGGGTTATTAGATGCAACCTTTCTGCGTCCGGCAAAGTTTGTAACTATTGCACTGACAGGATCCCGAAGAACTGTCGTGACAGGTTTCGATGCGGCTGGAGCTATTGTAGATAAAGCCGAGATTTCAGAAGCGAACCTTGTAAGCGCACATAACAACTATCAGCCTAATTATCCTGTCTACCTCCAAGCTACTGACATTCACCGAATGCGTCTTCGAAGTATCGGTGGACAGTTCACAGTCAGCAGTATGACCTTTGGATACTAGAAAGCTGAAATGTAGCAACTTGGATGATTCAAACTCGCTACGGCTGGGAAATTTCAAAAGCAACCTGAGGCTCAGGAGAAACAAACTGAGTGATTAACCCTTCAAGAATCAGTGATTCTTTGAATTGGGTGTCACTGCCAACAACCGTTAAGATTTTGTCTAAAATACCTGAATAGCGAATATCCCCTTCAGAAGCTGTGGGTAGGAAGACGGTGGGCTTAAGAGTTTTTGCAATCGTAAGAGCTGTTTTATGCCCTTGAATAATCGCTCCAGCTAAAGGAAGCTCTAAATTCACAATCGGGCTAATCGCGACATCGACAGTTCCAACGTCATCTAATGTCGAGGGTGGGAATCCATGAGGCTCATAGTAGAGGCTCATATCATGTGGTCTGTAGTTCAGCCAGTAGCCGTTTTCAATGCTGAGACCAATTGGAGCACCAGATAATGCACGAATTTCCAGGGTTTCTTGGAACAGGTAAGTGTCGCCTGGTTTAAGTGCAGTAACACTGCTATATCCTAAACTCTGCACCACCTTGGCTCCACTTGGTGAGGCAATCACAGGAATCGTGCGTTGGAGTTTTTGTAGAGTCGGGCGGTGGGCATGATCTTCTAGCCCTTGTGACAGCAGAATCAGATCAATATTTTCAGGAATGTCTTCTATTGGATGTGTGCGATCGCCCTTAAACAGCCAGTCCATCTTTGAAAAGACTAATGACCCGACTAACCATGGGTCAACCAGAATTCGTAACTCATCAAATTGGAGGAGCCAGCTGTTTGCACCGTAATATGTCAAATGCATAATATATATAGAGATTTGTGCCTGCTCTCTATCGTAACGTGAGCTTCATCAGCTACCGCTTAAAAAGTATGCGGTCAATTTAAAAAGCAATAGCGATGCTGAATTCATTCAACATCTCCACAAAAACTCTGCGACTTAGAGTAATTCAGGTCTTTAGAGTACTGTAGGGCCAAAATTTGTACTCAATGCAATATTTGCATTTTCAAAAGCTTCTACTAGCCAGATCACATCATTTTGAGGGCGAGGAGCGTAGTGATTAAATAAGATTGAGAGGCGACGTTCGAGCCAAGGCTTAGCTTGATGACACAGCAAGATAATCTTTAGTAATAGTGCCACTGTTAACGTTGCACCCAAATTTCCTGATTGTCGAGAGTCCTCAATCTCCGGATCATGCAAACTTTGTCGATCTAATCGGAAATTTGGGTGCAACGTTAACAGTGGCACTATTACTAAAGATTATCTTGCTGTGTC
>JBCCWF010000377.1:0-6751 GCA_039194035.1 Cyanobacteria bacterium P01_E01_bin.6
GTGCACGCAACGCGTGCACCCCAAACTCTTATGGCTTCATGGCATGTTTCAGCAGTTTGCCAAGTTATGTGATGTCATGCTTCGCTGTCATGGACTCCGCGCAGCCTATAGGGGGCGATAGACACGATAGTTCAGGTTTGGAAAGATGTTGTCAATGGCTTCGACCTTGGTCAACCATCCGGAGTCCACTTTTCCCTGGAGGAGATCGTCACGCAATTTATTGAATCGCATCAGGTGCGATCGCGTCCGACGTACGGCATAGGGAACCATCGTTCCAGTCCGCATGATAAAGGCCCAGTCAGAGGATTGAGCTAACAACAATTCCCGAGATGCTTGATCCAGTGCCCGTTGCTCTAGCTCATCTGCAGGGTCTCGTTTCGCCAGCTCAACCATGCGCTCAGCAGCCTTATGCAAATGAGGATAAATCCATGAATTGGTTTCATTTAGCCAGTATTCATGGAACCCTTTATAGCCCCAGCTGGACTGAGAGGGACGACACACCTGTTGAGTTGGATGCTGCTGGAGATAATCCGCAAGGTGAGTCATCTCAAAGGTGTTTTGGTCAAACCACGCTTTTCGGAATAGATAATCGATGAACCAAGGGCCTTCGTACCACCAGTGACCAAAGAGTTCTGCATCATAGGGAGACACCACGACAGGAGGCCGCTGCATGACGTCGTTTAAGTGCGATACCTGCTTTTCACGGTTATACATGAAGTTACTGGCATGTTCGGCCGCTTTTTCCTTTGCCCAGTAGGGATCATAGAGTGATTTATCGCTAAGCCCCAATCCTTTGCCGGTAATCTTGTGGTATTTAATGCCGACATTCTTTCGCTGCCCATTTGGCATAATGTAGGGCTTGATATAGTCATATTCCGCATCCCATCCAAGGTCGCGGTAAAATTCTCGATATTCCGATGCTCCAGGGTATCCAACCTCTGATGACCAAACTTGTTGAGACGACTCGTGGTCACGACCAAAAGCGGCAACGCCAGTTTCCGTAAAGATAGGAGCATATGTTCCAAACCGAGGACGTGGACGCGCATAGAGAATCCCATGGCCATCGGTCAGGAAATAACGGAGACCTGCATCGGCCACCATTCGTTCTAGCCCTTCGTAATAAGCACATTCGGGTAACCAAATACCACGAGGCGGCTGCCCAAAGCTCTCCTCATAATGCTCACAGGCGACTTTGATTTGTGCCCACACGGCCTGAGGGTACATTTTCATCAGCGGCAAGTAGCCGTGGGTTGCACCACACGTGATGATTTCTAGGTTATTGCTGTCTTGAAATTGCTTAAACGCCTTTACTAAGTCGTGATCGTAGCGCTCCCAAACATCACGCACGATATTAAATTCGTTGGCGTAATATTCTGCGAGGTATTTCATGTGCCCATTGTGGGCATGTCGCTCTATTTCCAGCTCAGTCAATTCTTCTAGCTGTGCCAGGTGTTCGTCATAACGTTCTTGAAGCAAAGGGTCGCGCAGCATGGAAACCAAGGGCGGCGTCATGCTCATGGTGAGCTTGAAATTGACACCATCTCGCTTTAGCCCTTCAAAAACAATCAAGAGTGGAATATAGGTTTCAGTAATGGCCTCATACAACCATTCTTCTTCTAATACGTAATCACTTTCAGGGTGACGTACAAAGGGAAGGTGAGCATGCAAGACGAGCGCAACGTATCCGGTAGTCATAAGTGATAAGAGCTCAAAAATGCTGAACAATAGCGAATGCTTTAAGCCAGATCTTGCATTCACCGTACATCCCGATGGGGTCTGAATATTCTTAGAAGCACAGCACACTTCTAAAAATATGGCTTGCAAGATTCATGTTTAATGGAACGATTGTAAAGCAAAAGTAAAGCTTTAAAACGATACTGCTAAGCTGGTGGAGCCTTTCATTGTTGAATCTGGTTAACATAGGCATAGTAAAATTCTGCGCTTGGGTATTCCTTTTGAGCAGGCGCGTGGGGCGCAGAGCGTTTCCATTAGTCTTTTCCCAAGAAGGGTTGCATCAGAGGAAGTCAGCACGTCGCAGAAACATTTTAGTTTTCATGCAGTAGTTCGATTGGGCGATGATCTGATGACTGACAGCACTGTTCTCCAACGTGCCAGGGAAGGCAAAGCAGACGCGATTGCTGCTTTGATGAATCATTCACTGAATTCGAAGGGGATTTATGCCACGGCTGAACGAGCGGGCGATCGCCTGCTTGTGAACCTTGAGACAGATTCGCTTCCTGATCAAGCATTACTGACAAAGTTTGTGCATCAGGGAGTCCGTAATCTAAAAATAGAATCCATTGCCACCATTATGGTTTCTGGACGAGTTCGTGGGGGCGATCGCCCTGCATGGACATCGACTATTTATCTGGATGCGCAATCAACGGATGCTCCACCAACGAGCGGGATTCCCATCAATCCACCGCCACCGCCACCACCTTTGTCGATACAGCATGAGGTTAATCCAGCAATCGAGCCTGCCAACGTAGCGGCTCCGCCACCGCCACCGCCGCCACCGCCGCCCCTGCCGACCGCTTCTGCACCGATTGCTGATGACGCTGTGAGTGATGCAGGAGAGGTTGCCCATCTCCTTTCGTCAGATGATGCCTCTATATCAGATGATGCCTCTGCGTCGTCAGACAATATACCTGCGGCAGAGGTCCTCGTGGAGAGTACGCATGGCCATGATGGGTTAGAGGAGGTGAGCATGAGTGGCGATCGCTCATCAACCCAGCCCATTGATAATGAGACGTCGGACTCGTCAAAAGATCTGACGGATTCATCTTCTGAAAAACCTCTATACGAGTATGATGTCTACGCGAGCGACCAACTT
Organism: Cyanobacteria bacterium P01_E01_bin.6; assembly: GCA_039194035.1. GTDB lineage: Bacteria > Cyanobacteriota > Cyanobacteriia > CAKZMO01 > CAKZMO01 > JBCCWF01. Next base: position 2,834 of record JBCCWF010000377.1, read on the forward strand.
TTGAACGACGGAGACGAACCCTCTGAAGACCAAGGGTCAATCAATGGTTCAGACCGTCTCGCGGATGTGAGTTATCCTCTCGATGATCCAGAATATCTGGATGAGCCAGAATCCCTTGTGGACGACAGTGTGAGTGACGATTCCTACTCAGCAACAGCAGCTCAGCAACCTTCCCCTGAAGCATTATCAATAAACACAGCAGAAAAGGACATCAGCAGCATCGTTCCAATGTCCTCCACCAAGAAGAGTTCGTCGAGCCCGCTTCTTCTCGGATCTGTTCTTTTAGTGGTGGTTGGAGCCATCGGGAGCCTAGTTGGGTATTCGCTGTGGTCTTACTTTTCAAATGGAGGCTCGATTCTTGATCCAGGGCTAACCCCAACGCCAGCCGTAGCTCCAGCAGACGATACATCGAATAATGTTGATGCGAATTCTGAAGAGAATGATGTAACTGAGGCCAATCAAATCAATGTAGATGAGGTTCTGCAAAGAGCAGACGATACAGCCAATAATGCCAGCACCTTCTCTCAAACAGCGCAATCTGGAGATGATTGGGATTTGATTGTTGGACAATGGCAGCGGGCGATCGCCCTCGTTGAGCAAATACCCGAGTCAGACAGCCAATATGCGTCTGCACAACAGCGATTAGCCACGTACCGCAGCAGTCTGGCTTTAGCACAGCAACAGGCATCTGCCAGATCAGTTGTATCATCAGCGCCGCTTCCTTCGACCGTGATTACAGTTGCTGATCCCATCGAGTGTATCGATGTAGCGGCCTCTGAGAACTCGCAGGCAATCGAATTGACAAACGTACGGTTTGAGGAGGCTGTTGGTGCAGATACAACGCGTCGTATTGTGGGCTGCATTAGTAACCACAGTGATGAGGCGATTGCTAGCGCAACCATTAGCTATACCGTCCCGTCCAATGGCTCTGAAGCTGATGGAAGCGAGCTTGGAGGGCTTCGATTCTCCGACCTACAAGCTGGCAATACGGTAGCGTTTCAGGGTGATTTTGATTTGTCCACCAGTATCAATACAGTTGAAATTAGCGCCATCAATTGGGTTCCTGCCGGTTCAACAGAATCCCAGTCTCTTGACCTTGCTCTGGTCTTAACTGGCGGTTAAAGATGGACAATCAACGCAAGCGAACGATACGGCTGCTGGTCACTGAGGGTTGAGTTTATTGACCGAATGAGAATCAGTGACCTCACGAGAAAAGGTCATACAATGTAGAAAAATTAGGGAAATTATAGATTCCCCAGAGTTAAGAAAGTCGCTATTTTCATTCACTTCTGTGGGTAATCGAGAACTTCCTCATATACTTGCATTTATAGGCTTGTATTTTAAGCCGTGATTGTGAGACGCTCCGCGCCCCACAATCCTGTTAAATGCAATCCCGCTAAATTTTCCCCGGCTTATAACGTAAGCCCACTTATAAATACAACTTAACTTTCGAATTACCATAGGCTGTTCCTTTTTTGAATATCGTGGGTGCTTTTTTTAGGTTCTATTGTTAATACCGTATCGTTATATTTTCAAGGCTTGATAATGTTGACTCAAGGTGAGAGTCCACGAATGATCCGATACGAATCTTGGGTGATGAGTCGAGCACAGCGTTCGGTTCTTTGTTCACCCTTTGAGATGCCTCTCTTGGTCGCCATGCAGCAACACGGAGTCAGCTTGAAGGCGATCGCCGGGAACAATGGCACTAGTCAAGGATATACACGTATTCCCTTAACTGAAGCACGTGCTGACATCGCTCTCATGTGGCTACTGCGAACCGGTGTGTTGCGTCGGGAAGTCGATGGTCAAGGCCTAACTGATAGCTTTCGACTGACACCGCTCGGTCGTCAGTTGGTGGAATTATGGGAAAAAAACAATAATTCTCTTGGTAGACCATCCTGGTTTGACTACGCACGCGATGCATTAAGTCGATGGCTGCGGTTACCAGATTGGTTGCAGTAATCGACGTGTCGGACGTTGAGCATTGCTCATCTTTCATGATTACCTCCGTGGCGCCAATGGCTTTCCGTACCTACCCATACCTATGTCTGAATTGTTTACGCCTGAGTCTGAATTGTTTGTCAAATGTTTCTGTTCCCTTCGTTCTAACCGTATGGAGTCATTCGTGCGCTCTATATCGTTAAGCGTTTTAGCTCACTACTCTGTGTCTGGAGGGTCTCAATGAAAGCTGTGATGGTCGTCGGAACAACCTCCCATGCTGGAAAGTCATTCCTGACATCAGCGTTATGTCGTATTCTCTGCCGACAAGGGTGGCGAGTGGCTCCGTTTAAGGGGCAGAATATGGCGCTCAATGCCTACGTCACTGCCAGTGGTGGTGAAATTGGCCATGCTCAAGCTGTCCAAGCATGGGCCGCAGGCATTGTGCCCCGCATTGAGATGAATCCAATTTTGTTAAAGCCTCAGGGTGATCAAACGTCTCAAGTCATTATTGGTGGTCGTTCGGTGGGCAGTGTATCTGCGGCTGACTATTACGACCAATATTTTGATGTTGGCTGGCAAGTCATTCAGAAATCTCTACAGAAACTGAGTGACGAATTTGATTTGCTTGTGTGTGAAGGGGCAGGTAGTCCCGCAGAAGTCAATCTAAAGCATCGTGACCTGACCAACATGCGGGTTGCCAAGCATCTGAATGCATCAACGGTTCTCGTTGTTGACATCGATAGAGGGGGTGCCTTTGCCCACGTGATTGGTACCCTGGAACTGTTGGAACCAGATGAACGTGCCCTGGTGAAAGGGATTGTTATCAATAAGTTTCGTGGGCAGCGATCGCTCCTCCAATCGGGTATTGATTGGCTAGAAGAGCGTACAGGCATCCCTGTGATTGGGGTCATCCCTTGGCTCGACCAAATGTTTCCTGCGGAGGATTCACTTTCCTTGTCTGAGACAAATTCTTCTCGGAACAAGAATGCAGACCTCACCATTTCTGTGATTCGGTTACCTCGGATTTCCAATTTCACGGACTTTGATCCCCTAGAAGCAGAATCAAGCGTCAATCTTCAGTATGTTGGTCTTCGGGAGAAGCTTGGATATCCTGATGCGGTGATTGTTCCTGGATCCAAGACATCCATTGCAGATCTCATCGATCTACAGCGAACCGGCATGGGAGAGGCTTTGCAGGAATATGCGGCGGCTGGTGGAACAATCTTGGGAATATGTGGCGGTTTTCAAATTATGGGGCAAATGCTTGCCGATCCCGAAGGGGTTGAAGGGCATGAAGGTCGGTTTAAAGGATTAGGCCTGGTTCCCCTTAAAACAGTGATCACGAAACAGAAAATAGCACGCCAGCGCTTAGTCACATCCAACTACCCACAAATGGGGCTTCCTGTCGCCGGGTATGAAATTCATCAGGGTCGTAGTCAACTGGTGCGTCCGGATCTGAAGGATGGAGAGGAACCGCCTTATAAGCCCATGTTTGACGATATGAACCTTGGCATTGTGGATTCATCACAATCAATTTGGGGAACTTATCTCCACGGCATCTTTGATAATGGTCCGTGGCGCCGTGCTTGGCTGAACCGACTACGCAAGCAGCGTGGCTTGAGTTCATTGCCAACAGGAATTGCTAATTATCGTGAACAACGTGAAGTATCGCTAGATTCATTAGCTGATGTCGTTGAGGCTTATATTGACCTTGTGCCTATTATGGAAGCTCTGGAAAAGTAAAAGTTCGATAGACTGGCAAAAGAAGAAGTCGGCACCGAACCTCATAACCTGAGATAGGGTCAGCTACATAGAGCGTTCTAATCATTTGCTATGTCTGTTCAAGTTCATTTTTTGCCGGATGACATCACCGTTGAGGCTTCTGCCGGAGAACCTATCCTACAGGTAGCCGCACGCGCAGGCATTGACATTCCGACTGGATGTTTAATGGGATCGTGTCATGCGTGTGAAGTTGAA
>JBCCWF010000378.1:0-6727 GCA_039194035.1 Cyanobacteria bacterium P01_E01_bin.6
AGCAGAAATAATGTGTAGAGCGTACTATCGCACTGGGCTGTAGAGGGTTTTGATATCTCACGCATGGCCTAGCACTCACTCAGACAGAAGGGGCTGCTATCACCATACAGGTTAGCTATTTTGTCAATGCGTAAGTCCTAACTCAGTACACTCATTATGAAATTCTCATTCGGATGCTCGATGAGCAAGGAAATCTTATTTTTCCAGGAGTATTTATTCCGGCAGCAGAGCGATACAGGCTAATGTCAGACATTGATCGCTGGGTCGTTCGAACGTTTTTTGCTCATGTTGAGCGTTCCAGGCAAAACCCATTGAGCCTTGATTACTCTCCGGAGACGGTGCATCTCATTAATCTATCGGGAGCCACTATTGGGGATGCTCAATTTCTCGGATTCTTGAAGGAACAATTTGCTCATTATCGGATCTCACCTCAAGCGATTGGCTTCGAAATTACTGAAACGGTTGCGATCGCCAACCTTGAGCAAGCCACTCACTTCATCCGTGAACTGAAACAACTCGGCTGTCATTTCGCACTCGATGACTTTGGGAGTGGCATGTCATCGTTTGGTTATCTCAAAACCCTGCCTGTCGATTATCTAAAAATCGACGGTAAATTCATCATGGATATCGCTGATGATCCAGCCACCTATGCGATTGTGGAATCGATCAACCACGTAGGACATGTCATGGGACTCAAAACCATTGCGGAATCGGTCGAAAATCTAGCTCTCCGAGACCAATTAGATATGATTGGAGTCGATTATGTGCAGGGGTATGGAGTCGCTCGACCTTGCCCTATGGTGTTGAACTAGTGGTCGGGTAACGTATTGCAAGGAAGCGTTCAACAAAACGGTGCGATCGCCCAGAGAAAAGTCTGAGCTATTGAACAGGAGAGACCATAAAACGATCAATAGCCAACAAATTCATCATTCATACTCGGTAACTTGGGCGAAACAGAAAGCAAAGAGTCTGCAACATTTTGTCGATGGATCTGCGATAATCGCTGCACAGCTCGCACAGTGCAAATTGACAAAAGCCTTGAAGCACTATAGTACCGAAATAATAGTTGCTCCTCTTCTTCTGTAAACTGCCAGTCACCACGTAATCCATGCAGTGTCTCCATCAGAGCACAGATGCGCTCTCGCCAATACGCCCGATAGCTTTCCCACCAAAGTACAGGATGATTAGACTGAGTCTTCTGAGCTTGAATCACCGTACTCCATCCGTCAATTTGATTCAGTAATCTTAGGATGACGTCTGGATCCTCTGCCAAATTTTGTCGGATTGATTCACGAATCTCTGATATGGAGCGTTCAAATACTTGGTATCGATCTGTCTTGGTCGCATGAAATGCTTGATAAAACTGAATATGCATATTCAAGGTTGAACTAGCAATCGTACTAGTCGCCATATCAAAATCTGGCAACACAAAGAGAGAGGATATCTTGCCTGGATTCGATGCGACGTACACATCCTTCAACGTAAACGCAAAGTACCAAGCACGAAGCAGTGTTCGTTTGTGAGGCAGATCGACCTCAATCGTATCTAATACTTGACCAGCAATCGAATCAACCCATTGAATAAAATCACAAAACTTTTGATTGTTAAGAATAAGATTATCCAACGCTTGTTTGAATCGAGTGAAGAAAGTGTCTTGATCACGTTGTGGAAGCAACTCAGCCACTAATTCGATGACAAACCGCCACTTCGGATCAGTCACACGATCAAGAACCATCTCGTGTTGTCCTGAGCGCACTAAATAGTCTGCAGTGAAATATTCTTGAAAGGCGAGATGAGAAAATGCACAAAAATTTGCAGATTGGGTAATCAGCAAACCATAGGCAAGTTCGATTCTTTCTAAAATGCGCGTTGCAGAGGCAATGTCTAATTTTTTCTGAACGATGGGAGAAAACATCTCTTCTATTCGATGCAGCACATCTCTACGAGCAAACAGAACGAGCGGTTCATCCTGCATGAAAAAATCAGCTGCAACCTTCCGCAAAAATCTCCAGACATCATCTCGATTAATGTGTTGAGACAATCTGCTTTCTGACAAATCCGGTTCTTTGTAAAGCAAATCTTCAATGCCAAGTTTGTAAAGATCTGCACGAGTGGGGGGAAACTCTCGATGTCTCTGGAAAACACGACATAATAGCTCTATCAACAACGGTGTCCGCGCCAACTCACCCAGTGTTCTGTGTTTTTTTAGGTTTAAGAGAAAAGAATTCAGAAGAGTAGAATTTTCACTCTCGGATGTAAACCATGCTTTTGCAAAAGCTTGGCGCTGACGACTATCAAAGCCGGAAACCAATACGTTTTGAAATCTTGGAAACGGCAATATCAATGGCAATCGACAACTAAACACAAAGTGGCAGTTGTAATACCCATCAGCCACCCTCGCAATGTGTCTACAAAAAAGGCGTGAGAGGTCTTCGGGCAACTCATCTAGTCCATCAATAAAGAGGATTATCTTGCCTGACTTCAGGAGTTGAATGGTAACTTGGTCAGCTCCTGATACACCACATTGCGATAGAAAATCTGCAATACAAACGGTCAAATCAAAATGATTTTGGTAAAGAGAAAAATTTCTCGCCAATAAAAAAATAGGCACGAGTTCTGGATATAGCTTCCCTTCATTGCATTGGGTGGCAAGCCATTTGAGATAGCTTGTTTTCCCTGATCCCGGAGAACCATACACCAACATGAACTGGTAATCTTTAACCGCCTGAAAGCCACTAATACGCGGCAAATTTCGAATAGCACCCAGATCTCTGTTGTAGTTATCTAGTGCAAAATCGTTACCCAGTAATTCGGGGGATTCGTAACGTCGCACAAGAAGCTCATCAAGTCTGAAAACACTCAATTCGACATAACGTGAAATTGGAATGGGGCGACCAAAAAGCTGAATGATTCCACATGTATTTTCAATGGTTGAATACACGCTCTGGCGGATGGCAGCTATATCAATAGAACTGCTGCTTCGTTTGGTAGATGCCGATGTTGAGATGTCTTCGACTGCCTCACCAACATCGCGCCAATCAAGCCCAATGCAATCGCAAAGCTGATCAAATGGCTCCAGAGAAATTGGTTTCCGATTCAAAAATCGCCATATGGTTGTTCGACTTATGCCAACATGATCGACCCAGTCTTGGATCTTTGCATACTGCTGTTGAGCTGCATTCTTCGCTATTAATTGATACTCTTCTTTGAGTCTAGTCGACCGAGGTAATGGAGGCTGTGGACCTGAGCGAGATCCTATCATATCTTCCGTTGTCGCTATATTCAATCAACATTTTAGTCAAGCTTGAGGTTACCGTTAAACTACACACTCATATATGAAGCTAGTGTAAGTACACATCCTTAACGCATTATGGTCACGAGATGGTCTCATAGCTAACGCTATCGACGTAAGACTGAAACATCATTTAATTATAGCATCGATCCTCAGAGTGCTTGTCGCGAAAGGGGGTAGAGGAATTGTTAAAAAATGTCTAGAGCCGTTTCTGGATGTTTCTGAAACTGTTTCAGAAACTCTTTCGTAAACATGGAGCCATTACTATTTCTGAAGATAACGATGTCAAGACAAAAGTGCATTAGCAGTTTTTAGAGCAGGCTTCGAGCGACACTTGGCTCGAAAGGGTACGGTTTGGGTGGTTAGAAGAAGGTTTCATCTCTATAATAATTTCTCTACTCAAGATAGAGAGTCGCTGTTAGCAGATGCGGCAGATAAGTATATGAGAGGGTTTCTATCACTTGAAGAGTTTCAGGAAATCATGGATAAGAATGACATTGATTATGCAGAGATTTCTATGAAATTTGCTCGAAGTTCCACGAAAAAGAATCTGTGGGCTTTGTATCTGTTTGGTGATGATGGTTTTCTTAAGTTTTTTAAGCGTTTTAGGGAAGTTTTAATGAAGCATTCACATTCTTGAATGAATAGAGGCTACATCGGTTTAATGGTGCAGAATTTTTTTGCAGGCTGATGCTTAACAAATTTGCTCTATCCTAAGTTTACGTATCTCCGTTAAGAGTTTGACTTAATGTGTGTTTCAGGTAGGTGATATGTCGAAAACGTCTATTAAGGCTCAACGCGCATAACTTTCAAACTTCAAAAGCCCCTCTCCTGAAGTTCTTATACAGCAAGGGGCTGAGCTATTTTAATCCTCAAAACTTCCTGAAGCAGGAATAGAGCAAAGAATTTTATGGTTCTCTTTTTAAGAATGTTCTGCACTGCTAAAATAAATTCTCATTTATAAGTAGCAAATGAGAATTTTCAATTTTGAATTCTTCAATGTTTAACTCTTTCAGCTATTTCCATTGCTACGGATATCCTTCTTGTAAATACTGAGAGAAGATCCATAGTAGTATCTTCAGACGGAAAAGCTTCAGAATCGTTGCTACCAAAGCATAAAACCCCTATCTTATTTTTGCTGTTGTCGGTAATACAAGCTACAGCAAGTGATCTGAAAGGAGGCCTTAGTGTATCATCATCTTGCCGAGGTTTATAATCCAAATTGTCAGATTCCCACGAACCCGTTCCATTTTTTCTAACATGTGCCGTAAGAAAACAATCAAGCCTCTCGTCAAGAAACGCAGCAGCTGGAACACCTCGTTTCTCATTATGTTGTATAGGTCCTAAAGAAAAAGCAACTTCTCGTTCGCAGGCTGGCTCATTAAAACCGTTCCAATAAACTAAGAGGTTAGGGTCATCAAACTTTGGACGATAAATTACTATGTAACAATTATCTAATTGATAATCGTTAGGCCATTTATCGTCGAAAAGTTTAATAATGTTGACCAAGTAAAAATCAATTATGCGCTTTAGGCTACTATCAGTATCATGTTTTGAGCCTTTATAGGCTACTAGACTAGGAATTAAACGCAAGAAGCTGTCATCTAATTGATTTAGTTCTTCAAGAACCTTACGAGAATTTTTCAAAGCCCAGGCTTCTTGAGTTAAATATGAAAAGTATACTAATAAAATGCATGTCAAAAGGATGAGTAAGGATATATGCCAAATACTTATACTCAAAATTATTGACCACTCTGCCCAAGGTGATGAAACTTTGACAAAAATGTAATGAGCAGAGTTTCCGATTATTCCTGCTACAGCAGCACCAGCTACGAATTTCGCCAGTGTGCTCCTAAAAAATGTAACAGGCATACAGATTGCCCACAATAACTGCCAATTTCATGAACTTACGGTGAAATTATAATCTTCATCAATAGTCCGGACAATTTTCTAGGCAAGCTCTGAAACCCTTGATTTTTCGTTTGCTTAACTTCCCAAAAGAGGACTGAAACCCGCATTCTTTCGTTGAATTGCCCGGTGTACTGCTTCATAATACCATTTCATTTTGCTTGTAGTAGATTTTGCAATTTCCTATTTCTAGACGGCTTAGCTTAATCCAACAGTCTGAAAATTTTTAAATCGTAACGATAAAATAAAGATCATCAGCCTCTCAATTAGTTTAAATATTAACGGTAGAATATGGAATTCAACCATCCGCCCAGAATTTCATGAAATATTCTTAAGCGATAAGCTCTTTAATCAAAGACACATGAAGCTCATGGAGCGGATGCTGAATTCTCTGGTTCTTGTAGCATCATTTCAGGTTTTGACTCGGACTTCTTGTGTCCTCCCAAACTGGCAATCAGCACCCCAGAAATCACGATAAGAAGCGTTACTATCTGAATCCTAGACGGACGTTCTCCATTCAAAAGAAAAGCATATGTGACACCAAAAATAGGGGACATTACTGTTAATTGCCCAATGGTTTTGGAGTCGAGATAATTCACCGAGGCATACCAAAGGTATTGAGCAAATACAATCACAATCAATGCGTAGATTGACATGGTGATCCACAACTTCCCACTGAACGTATCACCAAAGTGATTCGGCCCAAACAACTTCATCGCAATAACGAAAAAGATGATTGATGATAAGAGGTTCCGCGAGAATACGACTGAGGATACGGTTGCTGAGGTTGCGACCATGAGCTTATTCACAAGCGCAGAAACCGCAAACACAATGGTCGACATCAGAATTAAGAAATCACCTAAATTAATTTGAAAACCGCTGGTCTTGAGGGCGATCGCCACTACGCCGACCGTAATTAAAGAAAACCCAACCCATTCCAAACGCTTGATCGGTTTGCCTAGGACCACGGCTCCAAGTAAAGCAAACAGCACTGGCCCTAGTCGTCCGAGCAAAACGGCATTGGTTACCGTGGTGTATTGCAGCCCCAAGAAAATGAGTGCAGATAGGAGTGTGGCTAAGCACCCATTGATCAATAGCCCAGCAAGCACCTTTGGTTTAAGAACTGTCAAGTCTTTGAAAATCTTGCCAAGGCCAAACCAAGCTCCAACAACCAATGCTGCACAAAGATTGCCCACAAACAGCACATTACAAAAGGAAATAGGCTGAGCCACTCCGCCGCTCAACTCAGAACCTTTGGTAATCAAAAACGCAATTAGCGCAGGGCGAGATGCTGATAGCGCACGAGATGCTATCAGCATTACCCCAGGATGATTGGGGCGGGAAGCTAGAATTTCGTTCATTAGGGATGCTCAGATACGATGGCGAATGACCTTTCCCATCTTGAGAATGGTACTAAACCAAAGTGTACTGAATTGCATTAAGCCCAATATGAGATCGAATTAACAATCTGGTAAGTAGCTAGCCATAATTAAATGTAGCCTTCCAGATTCTGTGCCGCCCGCGCAG
>JBCCWF010000379.1:0-6715 GCA_039194035.1 Cyanobacteria bacterium P01_E01_bin.6
GGTGGCGCAGCCACCACCCCAAACAAAATACGTTCCGGTTCTGTTTCATTTTCATTTCTAACTTCTAAATAATCCCAGACTTGAAAATCTAGGATTTTTCAAAGGCAATGGCGTCGTGATTTTTAAAGACTCTTAGCAGTGTCTATCTCGCCTCCAGTTGTCCAACGGTAGGTACAACAAATGCCCTTCTAACCAACAGTGTGATCTGGATCTATGAAGCAACCTTATGCGCATGCTCGAAAACAATCAGCCTCCTCTCGAATTGTTAGCCCTGATGGCCGCTTTAATGTCACACGAGTGGGACTGTTTAATCCTCCGTGGCGTGATGTGTATCATGTCATGCTGACGATGCCGTGGCCGATATTTTTTCTCACCGTCGGCATCTTTTACCTCTCAGCAAATATGCTGTTTGCCAGTGCTTATTTGGTTGGAAGCGACAATATCGCCAACGCGACACCCAATGCATTCTTAGATGCTTTTTTCTTCAGTGTGTAAACCATGGCCTCTATTGGCTATGGAGCGATGTATCCTCAAACTGTTTATGCCAATTTTGTGGTTACGATTGAAGCCTTATCCGGCTTGATGATATTGGCTGCTGCAACAGGATTAATGTTTGCGCGATTTTCAAAACCTACCGCACGGGTTCTCTTCAGTAATAGTGCTGTTATTACGTTACACAACGGCATTCCAACGCTGATATTTAGAACCGCCAATCAGCGGCGCAATCGCATGCTGGAAGCACAGGTACAGCTCACACTCGTGCACAATACCATGACGCAAGAAGGGCAATTCATGAGGCGATTTACGAATTTACCACTTGTGCGATCGCACAGCCCAATTTTCGCGTTGTCCTGGACCGTGATGCATGTGATTGATGACCATAGCCCCCTCATAAACCAGAGCGTTCATGACTTGCTGGAGCAAGATGCAGAATTAATTGTCACACTGACAGGCATTGATGAAACACTCGCACAAACGATCCACAGTCGACATTCTTACATGCCTACCGAACTTGCTTGGAATTACCAGTTTGTTGATCTGTTTACGCATTTACCCAATGGAAATCTCGCCATTGACTATGCTCAGTTTCACAAAATTTACCCGGTGTACACCGATACATTTGCAGTGGAAGGATGAAATTGTAGAATCCGATACAACTGTATCGAAGCAGCCATGAAACTTTAAGGAAAGCCAAAAAATGACTCAAAACATCATTAGAGGTGATTGGCTAACCAGGATGGGGTCATAACAATAAGGTACTTGCACAGATATGTCTTTGAGATGCAATCATTACTGATTCTTAAGAAATCGGCAATGAGATTAATATCTCTCAAGGCTTCATCATCAAGTCTTTATTGGTATACGCTCAAAAGCACTCCTCCGTAGAAAAACGGGTGTTCGGTTTGTCGATAAAGACAATACCTGGTATGTTTTGTTTTCTTGACATATTCCGATACGAAACAACTAGTGAAAGATAAGGTGATTGAGGTGAAAATGCGTAATTGGCGTTCTTTACTACTAGCTTCTGCGCTCGTGGTATTACCATTGGCTGCCTGCAGTGCTCCTGCGGACACAGATTCAGCGACAGGTGATGGTGAAGCTTCCACCACTGCAGGGGCAAGTCGCCTGCAAACGGTGCTTGACCGAGGCGAACTCGTGTGCGGTGTTGAAGGAAACATTCCTGGATTTAGTTTTGTAGACGAGAGCGGAACATATTCCGGTCTTGACGTGGACTTCTGCAAAGCAGTTGCCGCTGCTTTGTTTGACGATCCTGAAGCCGTTCAGTACCGGAATCTTGATTCTACTGAGCGCTTCACGGCTCTGTCGGGTGGTGAAGTCGACATGCTCTCTCGAAATACAACATGGACTATTAGCCGGGATACATCCGTAGGGTTGGAGTTTGCTCCAACTACTTTCTATGATGGTCAAGGCATCATGGTACGTGCAGATAGCGGTATTGAAACACTAGAAGATTTTTCAGGGAAGTCTGTTTGTGTTGAAACGGGAACAACCACTGAGTTGAATCTGACAGACCAGATGCGCTCTCGTGGCGTTGATGATTATGAGCCTCTGACTTATCAAGATGCGAATGCTGCGTATGCCGCTTACTCAGAAGGTCGCTGCGAAGGAATGACCTCCGATAAGTCTCAGTTAGTTGCTCGTCGGAGCACATTACCTTCTCCAGATGATCACGTGTTGCTGGAAGTCACGATGTCTAAGGAGCCTCTTGGCCCTGTCACCATCAACAACGACTCCAGCTGGTTTGATGTTGTGAAATGGGTCACCTACGCAACAATCGAAGCAGAGGAGTTGGGCATTGATTCCAGCAATGTTGACAGTATGCTGGAAAGCGAGAACCCCACCATTCGTCGTTTCCTTGGTGTTGAAGGTGAACTGGGTGATGGCATTGGCCTCAGCAATGATTTTGCATACCGGATCGTCAAAGCTGTCGGAAACTATGGCGAAATCTATGAGCGCAACCTTGGGGCTGACTCTCAGTTCAATCTCGATCGCGGCTTAAATGCAGTCTGGACAGAGGGTGGCTTGCTCTACGCTCCTCCATTCCGCTAAGTCAATGTTCTTGAAAAGGCTAGCAACTGGCACAAGTCGCTAGCCTTTTTTGCGATCGCCCTTGAGGCAAATGATTCTGGTCATAATTTGACGGTTGGGTTAATCCCTCAGTGTATCCATACGGAGTGGGGCGATCGCATTTTAATCGTGTGTTTAGTCTGGTTCGATGCCGATTTGGTTCGAACCACGGGTGGTGAAAACAGGAAGCCATGAAGGAAAGACGTCTATGACTGTTGGCGGGGCTAGCTCCGAGAAACGAATTGTAATTTGGCGTGATGAACGATTCTGGAAAATAGCTTTTCAGGTCATTACGCTAGTCGCTGTAATCACTGCCTTGTCGTTGTTAATTACAAACTTCAGCCGTAATTTGGCACAGCAGGGCACCACCTTCGGATTTTCATTTCTCCGCAACTCAGCAGGGTTTGGTGTTGGTGAAACGCTGGTTGATTACAAACCTCAGGATGCCTACTTAAGAGTCATTCAAACTGGACTTGTCAATTCTCTCCGCATGATTGTGGTGGGTATCGTTCTTGCGACAGTCGTCGGTATCGTGGCTGGAGTTGCGAGCTTTTCGGAGAATTGGCTGGTCTATAAGATCAGTCGGGCCTATGTCGGCCTCGTTCGTAATGTTCCGCTTCTTCTACAGCTCTTCTTTTGGTATTTTGCTGTCTTTTTCCAGTTTCCTCCTCCCCAAGAGCAACTTAATGTATTCGGCCTTCTGTTATTGAGCAAACGAGGCGTTTCACTGCCAGGTCCAGCGTTATCGGATCAAAACTGGTTGGGCTTAGTCTTGCTCATTGCGGCACTCTTCCTTGGCGGACTGCTCTGGAAGCTTGTCGACGGAGCGTGGGCAAGAGGACGAGTGTGGGCATCGCCATTTTCTCGTGCCATAAACGGATTGATTGCAGTTCCAGTGGTTGGGGCGATCGCCTTTCTCGTTTTGCAGGGACTCAAGAAGTTGGTGACAGGCGATGCTGCAGAAGGGTTTTCGCTCAGCCCAGGTGCTTGGATACCGATTATCGTTTTAGGGGTCGTTGCTGCGATATTGATTTGGCAGCAGAGAACCAAGGTGATGATCGAACAGGGTACCTCTGGGCAGCCGCAACTCCTTACCATTGGTGCGATTGTTATCGTGACCGCGCTGATTACGGCCTTCGGCCTTGGTTGGAACCTCCCTCAGCCTCTGGAGTCTGGTGGCGCTACCGGGGGCTTGAGGCTATCTATCGAATACGCAGCCGGGGTCTGTGGCTTGGTGTTCTACACAGGAGCATTCATCGCTGAGATTGTTCGAGGCGGAGTTCAGTCAGTCTCAAAAGGTCAATGGGAAGCTGCGCGATCGCTCGGTCTCCCGTCAAGCATTGCCATGCGCCTTGTCGTCTTTCCTCAAGCGCTCCGGGTCATTATTCCATCACTCAACAGTGAATATATGAACCTGGCAAAAAACTCGACGCTCGCATTTGCTATTGGCTACCCAGAGCTTTATTCAGTATCTAGCACGACATCAAACCAAACTGGACGCCCAGTAGAAGTTTTCCTAATCATTATGGCGTCTTATTTGGTGTTCAACTTGCTGATTTCCATCAGCATGAACCAACTCAATGCCCTTGTTCAGCTAAGGGAGCGCTAAGTCATGACTACAGCACCTCAAGCCTCACCACAGGCTCCTCCAAAGGTTATTCCTCTTGAACCACTGGAATGGCTCCGCAAGAATTTGTTCAGCAACTGGTTTAATTCGCTGCTGACGGTTGTTGTTGCCGTCATTCTTTATCTTGTTATCAATGGGCTTTGGACGTGGGCATTCACCACAGCTCAGTGGGAGGTGATTCCCAATAACTTGGGTCTATTTATGACTGGGCTTTACCCCAGGGAAATATATTGGCGGATTTGGACCATCCTAGGCATGATTGTTGCCTTGGCAGGTCTAACCTGGGGTATTTTGGGGCGAAATCTAGCCAATCTATTTGGCATGAAAACGCTCATTGGGTTAGCCGCCATTTGCGCTGCATTTGTCCTCTTCCCATTGACCCGTTCCAGTAGCCCTCTTTTGATTAGCATGGTACTTTTCAATGTTGCGGCAGCATGGATTGGGCAACAGACCGCTCGACGCTTTCCCAGTGTGGGGCAATGGATTTCAATTGCTTGGTTCATTTCATACTTTGTGGTGCTGTGGCTGATTGGAGGCGGACTTGGTCTAGAAGCTGTACGTACCGACAAGTGGGGCGGCTTGGTGTTGACGTTGCTCATGGCGGTCACAGGCATTGCCCTCTGTTTTCCCATTGGAGTTGCCCTTGCCTTAGGTCGTCGAAGTGAGCTGCCCGTTGTTCGGTTGCTTTCTGTTGCCTACATTGAACTTGTGCGTGGAATCCCCCTCATCGTTATTTTGTTTATGGGGCAGGTGATGATTCCGCTGTTTTTACCAGAGGGTGCGCGACCTGACCGGATTATTCGAGCCGTGATTGCGTTAACCATGTTCAGCTCCGCCTATTTGGCTGAGAACGTGCGGGCAGGGCTTCAAGCTGTACCGACAGGTCAGAGTGAGGCCTCTGTATCCCTAGGACTTAACAAACCCTTGACGCTCATTTTTATCATTCTTCCACAAGCCCTAAAGACGGCTATCCCAGCGATTGTGGGACAGTTTATCAGCCTTTTTCAGGACACAACATTACTAGCCACATTGGGATTGATTGAGCTGCTCGGCATCGCCAACACAGCACTTGCAAATCCGAAATATCTTGGGCGCTATGCCGAAGTGTATTTGTTTGTGGGTGTTATCTACTGGTTTTTCTGTTACGCATTGTCGTTAGGCAGCCGTCAGGTTGAAAAACAGCTCAATACAGGACGCTAGGGTAAAGCAGACTGTTGAATCTGGCTCGTGTCAAATTTAACAGTCTGTAAACTAAGACCGTTCTATGGTGATGCAATAATGAAATCAGGCATGCTGAAATGATGTAGAGCTTGGTTTGAGGGCAGGAAAGAGGTATTTGTTTCAATGTTGATTCGCTGCGGAAGAACGTGTTGAATACGCTGATGTCCGCAATCGACAAGTAGTGCAACGTGAGATAAAGCACTTAGTATTTCTCGTATTTGACTGAACAGAGCATTATTTAAAGTTGGAGATAAAAGGATGACCCAGTACCAAGCCGACACCGTCTCAGTTGAGGATGGCAGCACGCAGCAAATGATTGTTGCCCGTAATGTTGAGAAGTGGTACGACAATCATTTTCATGTACTAAAGGGCGTAGACCTGACCGTTAATAAAGGTGAGGTGGTTGTCGTCATGGGGCCATCTGGGTCTGGTAAGTCCACCTTTATCCGTACATTTAATGCATTAGAAAAATATCAGAAGGGCAGCATCGTTATTGACGGCATCGAAATTTCCCATGATTTGAAAGATATTGAGCAAGTCCGAAAAGAAGTAGGAATGGTGTTTCAGCAGTTCAATCTGTTTCCCCATCTAACGGTCTTAAAAAACGTGACGCTGGCTCCCATCTGGGTACGTCGATGGCCCAAGGCCAAAGCAGAGGAAGTGGCCATGCAGTTGCTAGAGCGTGTTGGCATTTTGGAGCAGGCGAGTAAGTATCCGGGACAATTGTCTGGAGGACAACAGCAGCGGGTGGCGATCGCCCGAGCCTTGGCCATGCAGCCCAAAGTCATGCTCTTCGACGAACCAACCTCGGCCCTTGACCCTGAAATGGTGCGAGAAGTGTTAGACGTGATGCGAACCCTGGCAGATTCTGGAATGACCATGGTCTGTGTGACCCATGAAGTCGGGTTTGCCCGTGAGGTGGCTGATCGTGTCGTGCTGATGGATGGTGGTGTTTTGGTCGAAGAAGGCACACCAGACACCTTCTTCAACAATCCCACGGAAGAAAGATCGAAAAAGTTTCTTTCTCAGATTCTCTAACAGTATTTTGATTCTGGGGATTGTATTTTTAAGGCGAGATTCTGGGGAGCTAAGCGCCCAAGAATCTCGCCTTAAAAGTTTCACAGCTTAAGTGATAAGCCGACTCATGAGAAGCGGGAGATATTGGATATCAGGCATCTCCAGCTGTCATCTGCTTCCCAGTCTCCGGCTGGGGCTGGGTTGCACGGGATAAACTGGCACCACTTCCAACCAGAGCCACAGTAAATGAGTGGGATTAAC
>JBCCWF010000380.1:0-6715 GCA_039194035.1 Cyanobacteria bacterium P01_E01_bin.6
CTGGACATAATTAAAACCAAAACCCCAACTCCTGTGCCGCCCGCTGAGCGGGCGGCACAGGATTTAGAAGAATATGTTTAATTATGGCCATCTACTTACAACGAGTTACTCCGTAGAAAACAAACAGTAGAGCCAACCATTGAGGGTAGCAAAACAGAATGACTCAGCAAATCTTAATTACAGGTGTGTCCAAAGGATTAGGCCAAGCGATGATGGAAGGCTTCATTGAAGCTGGTCACGTTGTATGGGGTTGTGCCCGCTCTGAAAAGGCGATCGCCCACCTGCAGGACACCTATGGCTCACCACACCAATTTAACGTTGTAGATGTGTCTGATGCCGCTCAAGTTGATTCATGGGCTAGACAGTTACTCTTGCAGAATGTGCCTGACATGGTGATTAATAATGCCGCCATCATCAATCACCCCGCTCCTCTTTGGACAGTCTCTACCCAAGAGTTTGACCAGTTGATTGATGTCAATATCAAAGGAACAGCAAACATCATTCGGTCATTTGTGCCTGCAATGATTCAGCGCAAGCATGGGCTGATCATCAATTTCAGTTCTGGGTGGGGGAGGTCGACCTCTCCAGAGGTTGCGCCCTACTGCGCCTCGAAATGGGCCATCGAAGGGTTGACACAAGCCCTCGCCCAAGAATTACCGGTTGGCATGGGGGCGATCGCTCTCAATCCTGGCATTATTCACACGGACATGTTGAACATTTGCTTTGGAGAATCGGCATCGGCCTACACCTCACTTCACACATGGAAAAAACAAGCCGTTCCCTTTGTGCTTGGATTAACGCCAAAACATAACGGAGCATCGTTGACGGTATCACATGCTTAATTCAATGGTACATTAGAATCATTCAAGCTCAAGAATGCAAAAAGAGATGCTTGAAGATTTTTTCATATTGAAATCAATAGAGACACCCAGAAAAACAGCTGCAACCGTTTATTAGTGGGAACTCTAGCGCCTACATTCTTGAGTTTCAGACAATGATGTGCTCAATTATGTCGTGATATCCGCTAATCTACCCCTTGCGATCGCCCATAGGGATGTCGCTACAATAAGCGAAGATTCACTACGACGTTGGTGACTGCCAACAATGTTTTACGATCTATGTTTTTCGAATCTGGGAATCAAATTCTTCTGGTGGCAGTAAACCGAGCCTGTACTCGGAAACTTTAAGTCAGGAGCATGATACCCACCTGGTCTAACCAGGTCGGAAACTGAGGCAAGACGGCGTTGCGGTGAACATACATTTATGTGTCCCTTGCTTTACGGCAGGGGAATTTTTATACTCGACTAAACGTAGTCATTACGAGTCCGTTTGAATTCATGACGAGTTCTTCCGTTGAAAATGTAGTCATTATTGGTTCTGGCCCTGCTGGCTATACAGCAGCAATTTACACGGCTCGTGCGAATCTTAAGCCGTTTATGTTTGAAGGCTATCAAGTTGGTGGGTTGCCAGGTGGGCAACTCATGACCACAACAGAAGTTGAAAACTTCCCCGGATTCCCCCATGGCATCACCGGCCCACAGCTCATGGATAAGATGAAGAGTCAGGCCCTTCGGTGGGGAACCGAAATGGTCACAGAAGATGTGACCTCAATCGATTTATCTACACGTCCATTTATCATTCGATCGAATGAACGTGAGATCCGTGCTCACAGTGTCATCATTGCAACGGGAGCCACAGCTAAGCGACTACATCTACCATCCGAGGAAGAGTACTGGAGCCGTGGCATCTCTGCCTGTGCGATATGTGACGGTGCGACGCCCATCTTTAAAGATGAAGAGTTGGCGGTGATCGGTGGCGGTGATTCTGCTGCCGAAGAGGCCGTCTATCTAACGAAATACGGTTCTCACGTTCATTTACTTGTGCGTCGAGACCACATGCGTGCTAGCAAGGCAATGCAAGACCGAGTCCTGAAAAACCCAAAAATCACTGTCCACTGGAATACACAAGTCATTGATGCGTTTGGTGATGATCAGGCAATGCAAGGACTAAGGCTCAAGAATAACGCAACTGGAGAACTCCAAGAACTTCATGTGCGGGGAGTGTTTTATGCCATTGGACACACTCCAAACACTCTCTTGTTTAAAGGCCAGCTGACGTTAGATAAAGCTGGTTATATCACAACTCAACCTCATTCCGTTGAAACGAGTGTTGATGGTGTTTTTGCGGCAGGTGACGTTCAGGATCATCTCTATCGGCAAGCCATTACAGCCGCAGGCACTGGATGCATGGCGGCATTATTAGCTGAACGGTGGCTTACGGAGCAGACTCTGGCCACTGAATACCATCAGACTGACGTGTCTGAAAAACCTGACGACCCTAGTCGTAAGGCAGAGTACGAACAAGCCGCAGAATTTGACCCAAATACCACTCGTCATGTCGGTGGCTATGCCTTGCGCAAGCTCTATCATGAGGGCGATCGCCTGATTGTTGTGAAATATGCTTCACCGACCTGCGGCCCTTGCCACACCCTAAAACCCATCCTCAGTAAAGTGATCGATGAATTTGAAGGTCGCATTCACTATGTAGAAATCAACATTATTGATGATCCAGAGATTGCAGAATCAGCAGGCGTCACGGGAACACCAACCGTTCAATTTTTTAAGGAAAAAGTACTGGTTGGTGAGTTGAGAGGCATGAAGCAAAAGAATCAATACCGAGCGATTATTCACAACAATATTGAACTGGCATCGGTATAAGTATCCTCAAAGGCAACAGGCGTAGAATCTTGTTTCGGAATTGTTGTGGAACTTGTGCTTACGTGACTGTGTATCAAGTTGCTGACGGCTTCACTGGAATTTGAATAATAAATGTCGTGCCTTTTCCTGGTGTTGACTCACACGATAGTTGACCGTTGTGGGTTTCAGAAACGATACGATGACTGATGGATAGCCCCAGCCCCGTGCCTTTACCAACGGGTTTTGTTGTGAAAAATGGATCAAATAGATGGTCTTGGATATCGCGAGGGATGCCAGGACCGTTGTCAGAAATAAAAATATGAACCCAATTGGCGCTTGAAAGCTCCGTTCTAATCCAAATTTTATTAGGAGAGGCCTCAATCTCATCATAGGTACGATTCACATTGTGTTCTTCCAGTGCGTCGATAGCATTGGACAGAATATTCATGAAGACCTGATTGAGTTGTCCTGGATAGTGATGGACGGAAGGCAAGGTGCTATAGGTTTTGATAACTCGAATCGCAGGTCGATCTGGGCTGTCCTTCAGACGAGTTCGCAAAATTTTGAGAGTGCTATCAATACCCTGATGAATATCAGAATCTTTGACGCCTGATTCATCCAACCGAGAGAAGACCCGCAGAGCTGAGACAATTTCTTGAATCCGCTCAGTCCCTTCTTGCATAGATTCAAAAAGGTCGGGAATGTCTTGTTTAAGAAATGCTAGATCCATGGACGTTATTTGCTGATAAATCTGCTCGGAAGGCTGTGGATATTGCTCTTGATAAAGCATGAGCAAATCGAGTAGATCACGGAGTGCCTGGTCAGCATACTCTAGATTTCCAGAGATGAAATTAACGGGATTATTGATTTCGTGGGCAACTCCTGCCACCAATGTGCCAAGACTGGACATTTTCTCACTTTGCACAAGTTGCGTTTGAGTGCGTTTGAGTGCCATCAGTGCTTGTTCGAGTTGCCTCGATTTCTTATCCTGTACCTCCGCGTGTTGAATGGCAGCTTCTGCCTGTTTACGGATGCTGATATCTCGCAAAATCAACGTGTAGAAATTCTCCTGACTGGTCTGCACCTCGCTGACCGTAACTTCGACAGGAAACGTCCCTCCGCTACGCCGTTGACCCACGAATTCATAGGGCGTTCCTTCATGATGAGCACGCATTAAGGATGTTTGCAGCAGATCTAGCTCTACCGTGCGTGACGTTCTGGAATTAACACATGATGTGACTCGCACAAGTTGCGTCAAGAATTTTCCAGAAAGTTGAGATTCTCCATAACCGAACAATGATTGCACAGCTGGACTAGCCGTTTGAATAATAAGATCGGGTTTGGAGACAGTGAGAATGACATCGAGAGCGGTCTTGACAATGGCATCGGTACGAGCAGTGATATTTTCTAGGTTTGAAATGACTCGATTATAACGCCGGGCAATTTGTCCCACGGGAGTAAACGTATCCGCCTTGATCCGCAGATTCAGATTGCCGGTCCGTTCATGCCGATGCATTATCGAAAATAAATCTACAAGATCGGTGGATGCTCCATGTTCAGAAATGTTGAGGCCGATGTGCTCTTCTTTGTAGCTCACCCGTAAGCGTTGGAGGCGATCGCACCCAAGGAGTAGTAGATAGGCCATTCCAAATGTCCAAATGGCGCATACCAGAATTCCAAACGTCTGCACCTGAAGCTGCTGCCATCGGCTGAGTCCTGTTCCCAGTGCGTCAACATCACCAAATATCGCAACCGCTAAGGTTCCCCATATTCCTGCACCCAAGTGAACAGGAATTGCCCCTACCACGTCATCAATTTTGAGTTGAACAAGAGCCCACTCAGTTGCCAACATCGTAAGACTACCGATGATACCAATCAGTACGGCATTGCCTGTTGAAACGGCATGGCAATTGGCTGTGATCGCAACCAACCCAGCCAGAGAGCCATTCATAACAGCACTGACGGAAACGAGCTTACGAGCGGCGATCGCCAATAATATTGGCGTTACCAGTCCGCCACAGCCTGCCAACAGGGTATTGACGATAATGCCATATACACCTTGGTTAAAAGCAAGAACACTACCACCGTTAAAGCCAAACCACCCTAACCATAGAATCAACACACCAAGAGACGACAAGGGCACATCCGATCCATTGGTTCCGCGATAGCGCAACTTTCGAGAAAATCGACCAACCCGAGGGCCCAAAATCAGAATCGCTGCCAGTGCAACCCACCCTCCCACGCTATGGACTACTGTAGAACCTGCAAAGTCTACAAACCCTCGTGTTCCTAGCCAGCCTGTCGTTTCCCCAGTAAACAGTCCATTCCAAGCCCAATGACCAAAAATCGGATAGATAAGGCCTGAAACAATCGTAGCCATGAGGAGATAACTGCCGAACCGCATCCGCTCCGCCACAGCACCCGACACAATAGTGACAGCTGTGCTACAAAACATCACCTGAAATAAGAAGAATACGATACTCCAAGTATCTCCACCAGAGAAACCCAAAGCGATCCCCGTCGTGCCAACCCATCCACCTTGGCTCATGCCAAACATTAAGGCATAGCCAAAAAGCCAAAACAGCAAAACGGATACAGCAAGATCCGAAATATTTTTGATGACAACATTAATATTGTTCTTACTTCGGGTTGAACCAGCCTCTAAGCAAAGAAATCCAGCTTGCATGATGAATACAAGCATGGAGCATAAAAGAACCCAAAGAATATCAATAACCGATTTTTCCATGCTTAGATTGTGCCGACAATAATGCTGCTCATCGGTCGCAGATTGTTCTTAGTGTTTAATCTGAAAAAACTATTGAGAGAGTTAAAAGAATTTGTGCTATTGATGCTTGGCTACTTGAAATTCTGAAGCGTGGCACTAGAATGCCCATGATGCCCATTCGGAAGCACCATGACAAACATGCTCCCAAGCATAAAGGGTTCGTAACCCACAGCAAGAAAAACTAGGAATTGCAAAAATCTTAAATAAAAGTGTGCCTAAGAGGTTCAGAGAATTATGAATGCTCTCAACCGTCATGGCGTCTAAACATTATTGCCTGAAAGCAATCACATCGTTACTGGATATGTCATGCGCAAGTAACCTGGGACAAAAATAGCCTTCACACCTCAAATTATTTAAATTCTGAAGTATGGTTGCGCCGCTCAGAGGCTGCACTCTAACGTTAGGCATTTAAAACAGTAAATAGACATTACTTCTAACAAATAATGGGAGTGTCCGGACAAATGATTATTTCCCAAAGAATCATTGCTGAAACTGAATAGCCTACTCTTCAACCGGATACGTCTCCGTTGCTCATTGATTGTTTCGCAACTTCAATAATTTCTATATATGTCGTTGGGAATTATAAAATACGCCTTATGTGAGTTGATCGCTGAAATGACGTAGATACGTCGAAACTGTCCAATCTCCAGATTTTGATGCTAGCTGAAACCCTCTATATATAAGGGCTTAATTTAACTCACATAATGCGTATAAGGGATGAGACATTGCTCTTTTGTACTCATGGTTAGAGTAGGTCTCCTTCATGGACGTTCTCAGCTTCATGACCCCCTTCAGATAACCCATACAAATGCCTTCAGGACCCCCTGCAAAAGGATGAGATTGCACCCCAAAAGTTTGATGTTCGATGCAGCTGTAGGCATCCGATTGGAGAATAATTTAATGGAAATACCCTCTCAACTTCGTGATATTATTTCGACCTTGTCTCCTGATGAATCTGAAGAGATGAGGCAGCTTATTGAAGGACTTCCTAAAGGAGACAAAGAGCTGAGTACACTCATCAATGAGAATCTTGAATCTTTAGCTCATGTTCTAATGGATGAACACAACAATACTCTTTCGCTGATGGGATGACCTAGCAACTTATTCGATAGGGTTTTGACATGACTGGTTTTAGGTCTGAATAAGAGAGAGGAGTTGGGCAAGGGGCCACACCTCTCGCATATTAAGACCGAAAAATAAAACAAAATTGGTACTACAGGTGACAAACAAAATA
>JBCCWF010000381.1:0-6708 GCA_039194035.1 Cyanobacteria bacterium P01_E01_bin.6
CAGGAGCAGGTTTAAGGGAATTTCGCCGACGTTTTTGTATGGTGAGGGCCTGTTTTTTCTGAATTACTAGGCTCCACAAAACTATATCAGGTATCGTCTTCTTTTCTATAAGCTGAACTTTCAATATTCTTTGAGCTTATATAAACATTGTTTATATAATTTACATTTCGCAATATTTCACATCAAAATTCTTTTTATTCTATGCAATTGTATCTCTGAAATTCTCTCCAGCAGGGAGTTTTGGATTTTTTGGCAATATTCAAGGTCATAGGAGTCTTGAATATTTTATGTGCTTATCTGTGGTTTCAAGTGTCAGCTCTTCCTAAAATTGGCGCTAACGTTTCTTTCTTTTTGAAAATTATTCATCAATATCTGTCCAATGCTTGAGCTGCTCCACGCCAACTGGATTCTTGATCTATATAGATGAAAAAATGTCAATCAATAACTTGAATTGATTCACTCTCCTGGGAGCGAGAATGGACGTGTCCTTAAAGAAAATGAACTTTCTTGATTAACTCTCAATGAACAATGAAGTACCTAAGTAGCTAGCCATAATTAAACGTATTCTTCCAAATCCTGTTCCGACCGCTGCGCGGTCGGAACAGGATTTGGGGTTTTGTTTTAATTACGTCCAGGTCCTTACGACAAGGAACTCAAATAAAATTTAGAATCACTGGGTGAAATGTAGTTGATTGGTGGAGATATTCTTCCAATCGATATTTTCGCAGTCGCTAGTCTGAATGCTGACAATGCTTGATGTCCAGTAATGTCTGTCTTTAGCTTCTCGGAACAAGTCGGTACCTAAGATTGAGCTGAGTTATGCAACGTGTTGCTGCGTCTTAAGAGATTTAGGTTGCTTTGAACGCATGGACTCTGAAGTGATAGATTAATAAATCTATTTGTTATTGCTACCAGCAAAGTTTTTCCTGCCATTCCCCTCTGACAAAGACTCACGTTATGAAACATACCCTCTCTGTATTAGTTGAAGATGAAGCGGGTGCATTGACACGCATTGCAGGGTTGTTTGCCCGTCGAGGGTTCAATATTGAAAGTCTGGCTGTGGGGCCAGCTGAACAGGAAGGAATTTCTCGCATTACCATGGTGGTTCCTGGAGATGACCAAGCGATTGAGCAAGTCTCGAAGCAGCTCTATAAGCTCATTCACGTGCTCAAAGTGCAGGACATCACAGAGGTGCCTTGTGTGGAACGGGAGCTGATGTTGATGAAGGTGAATGCAACCAGTACTAACCGCTCAGAGATTGTCGAAATTGCTCAAATTTTCAGAGCACGTGTTGTTGATGTCGCAGAAGACTCCTTGACGTTGGAAGTGGTCGGTGACCCGGGAAAATTGGTGGCGATCGTTCAAGTCTTGTCTCGGTTTGGACTGAGGGAAATTGCCCGGACTGGTAAAATTGCGTTACCGCGTGAATCTGGGGTCAATACCGAATATCTCAAGTCGTTGGAAGCTAAAGTATAGGCATATTATTTTTTGCTGGGTGAGACGTGTTGTTTTCCCCTCCATTTTTTCATCGATTGAAACATGCCTCTAAACGAATCCCGCTACGATTCGTGTTGATGGTGCCGTTTGTGCTGCAAACGATGGCGGCTGTCGGAATTACAGGCTGGCTCTCTATTCGTAATGGCGAACGAGCCGTGAGTGATGTAGTCGAGCAATATCAGCTTGAAGTCACATCTCACATGATGCGAAAGCTTGACGTTTCCCTCAGCATTCCACATCACATCAATGAGCTAAATGCGAGTGCATTTCTACAAGAGAATTTTGATTTCAAGAGTCAGCAGAACTTAGAGCATCATTTCTGGCATCAACTTCAGCATCATTCAGAAGTCAACTATATTTATGCCGGAAATACCAGAGGCGGGATTGTTGGAGTTGGAAAGTTGCCCAATGAAAGCTATCGAAGTTTTCAAACCGAACAGTTTCAGAGTGGTCCGTTTTCTGTTTTCAACGCAACTCCTGAGGGCGATCGCCTCGACCGTCTTTCTGTGTCTGGAGACTATTTTGACGCCCGCCAACGCCCCTGGTATCAAGCGGCTGTTGAGGCCAGAAAGCCCACCTGGAGCGATATTTATCTATATACGGGCGAAGAATTTTTGGGTATTTCAGCCAGCCATCCTCTCTATGATGAATCAGGGCAGTTGTTAGGAGTGCTTGCGGTCGATCTGTTGCTGGAGCAACTGAGTGAGTTTTTGCGAACTTACGACCTTCCGGAACAAACACAAGCATTTATCGTTGAACGATCAGGTTATCTTGTTGCCTCGTCTACATCCGAAGTTCCATATATCCAGCAACTCCCTGGCGCAGAACCAGAACGTCGGCATATTTCCGAGAGTAATAGTCCCGTCATTCAAGGCGTTGCAACCTACTTTTCACAATCGGACAATAGATTGACCCAGATTCAACAGGTTTTGGGAACACATGTCTCGATAGAGGGCACCTCTCATTGTTTAAGTGTCTTGCCATTTCAAGACCAGTATGGACTGGACTGGTTGATTGTTGTGGTGATGCCAGAGTCTACCTTTACAGAACGAATTCAGGCGAATACTCGACAAACCATCATCATGTGCTTGGCTGCTTTGGGTGTCACTATTGTTTTGGGGAGTCTTACCGCTAGCTGGATCACTCGTCCGATTTTGAAGCTCGGTGATGCGAGTCGGGCGATCGCCGCTGGCGACTTTACGAAAAGCGTCCATCTTAATCGAGAAGATGAGGTTGGGGTGTTGGCCCGCGCGTTCAATACCATGGCTGACCACCTGCGTCATTCGTTTCAATCGATGGAAGACCGGGCAGCTGACTTAGAAAATCGCGTAGAGGAGCGAACCCGCCATCTGATTGAAGCTAATCGTCAGCTTGAAGCCGAAATTCAAGAACGCAACCGCGTCGGTGAACAGTTAAAAACATCAGAGCAAAAGTATCGAGCCCTTTTTGATGGCTCATCAGATACCGTCACCATATTCGACGGACGGGTTTTTATCGACTGCAATACGGCCACGTTGCACATGTTTCGATGTGAAACCAAAGATCAGTTTTGTCGCAAGCACCCCCTCAACTTTTCCCCTCTTCAACAACCCGGTGGACAAGACTCTAAAGCGCTAGCGAGTGCTCACCTTTCCATGGTTCAGCAAGAAGGAACACATCAATTTCAGTGGATGCATCAGCGCCTTGATGGGGATTTGTTCTGGGCAGAAATCTGGCTCAGTACCGTTCAAATTGGCGAAGAATCGATGATACAAGCTGTGATCCGCGATATTACTCAGCGGAAACAGGACGAAGAAACCCTTATCGATAATGCACGGCTTTCTGCTCTTGGAGCCAATATTGGCAGTGCATTGACGCAGGGCAGCCCTCTCATCGAGACGCTAAATCGCTGTGCATCCTCCCTTGTGATGCACTTGGCTCTTGACTCTGCGCGATTTTGGATGTGGAACCCAAGAAATCAGACCCTTGAACTAGTCGCAAGTCAGGGGCAGTATCAACATCTTGATCAATTTCAACGAAGTATTCGGATTGGACAGTCCCGTATCGGCTGGATTGCTGAGCATCAAGCTCCATATTTTACAAACTCAGTGTTGAATGACCTCCACATTGAGCATCATGAATTGGAGCATCCACGTCATCCGATGGCATTTGCTGGGTATCCGCTGAGTGTTGATGGGAAACTGATAGGTGTCATGGCTGTCATGACACATCGGGATCTGAGCAATGTTGTCCACCAAGAAATATCCTCCATTGCCAATGAAATTGCGCTGGGGATTCATCATGCTCAAATCGAGGACGCTCTGCGCGAAAGTGAAGCACGCTATCGCAGCATTGTTGAAAATACGATTGACCTCATTGCAATTTTGACGTTAGACGGGTTGTTTATTTATGCATCTCCGAACTACAAGGCCGTTTTAGGCTACGAGCCATCGGACTTGATAGGCAATCCTTGGGCACCTCTCATCCACCCTGATGATTTAGACACCTTAGAAGAATTCGCCCATCAATTACCCCATCTGAACACAAGTACAACGAGTCCGGAATATCGGGTACGAACAAGCCAATCAGAATGGCGCTGGTATGTTTCAGCGGCATCGTGTATTCGAGATCGTGATGGGCTGCCCCTCTATTTAGTGAGTATCGGACGAGATATTAGCGATCGCATTCGCACAGAAGAGACGCTTCGTCAGGCCAAAGAACTTGCTGAGTCTGCCAATCAGGCCAAGAGCACATTTTTGAGAACCATGAGTCATGAGTTGCGGACTCCACTCAATGGCATTCTCGGTTTTGCCCAAACCCTCACAAAAACTCCAGGACTGCCTGCAAAACACTATGACGGACTGAGTGTGATCCAGCGTAGTGGTGAGCATTTGTTGATGTTAATTGAGGAGCTACTCGATTTCTCTCGGATTGAAGCTCAACGAATGGAACTGCATCCGACAGCTTTCAATCTCGCAGACGTACTGGACGGAATTACTGGGTTATTTCACCCAAGGGCGCAGCAAAAAGGGATTGAGTTTCAGGATGAGATTCATGTGGCTACACCTCAAATGGTTTGGGGCGATGCTCAACGGCTTCGTCAAGTACTGATTAACCTTATTGAGAACGCGATTAAGTTCACAGAAGAGGGCTGCGTCATTCTTCGGGTCATGAATGTCTCTGATGATCCGATGAGCTTAGCCGCTAATGGAATGAGCAATCCTCTAATCTCCAGCCTCTCTGTGGAAGAACGAAAGCAAACATTTCAGACGTTTCCACACCAGACTTTTCGGTTTCAGGTAGAGGATACAGGATCCGGCATTGCTCCATCCGATCTTGCGATGATCTTCCATCCGTTTCAGCAAGTCCATCACCCACGTCAGCCCCAAGAAGGAACTGGATTAGGGTTGTCTATTAGTCAAAAACTGCTTGAGATGATGGGCGGCACCTTACATGTTGAGAGTCAGCTGGAACAGGGGAGTCTTTTCTGGTTTGACCTCACGCTTCCCGCTTTAACTGACATGAGTCTTGATTTCAATGAAGAGGAACCCCATGTAATACGAAGTGTTGCGCAGGATGATGCACGCCAAACCAATGAACCGTCGATCACCCTTGACTGTGACGGTCTGACGACGCTTGCCTCTCCATCGTTATCTTTCCCGCTACCGGATCAGAGGGCGATCGCCGACCTCAAAGACCTCGCGAGAATCGGCGATATTCGAGGGATTATGACCTATCTTGAAAAACTGGAACAGGATGCTCCTGAACTAACATCGTTTGTCGATACGATACGCCTACGGGCTAAGACATTCCAAGTTCGAAATATCCGGAAATTTCTTGACACGGTTGCGAGTAATTCCTCATGATCCCAACCCCGATTCCAGACCAACCTACAGCACAAGCAAAAATCGTCTTGCTGGTAGATGATAATCCGACAAACTTGGGCGTTCTCTTTGAAGCTCTCAACCAGTCGGGGTTACGGTTACTCGTCGCCGAAGATGGGGAAGCAGCCCTTGAGCAACTCCAGTATGTCAAACCTGACATCATTTTGATGGACATCATGATGCCGCGCATGGATGGGTTTGAAACCTGCCGTCGACTACAGGCACACCCTGAGACCCGATCGATTCCCATTATCTTTATGACGGCTCTCAATGAAACCGTGCATAAGCTAGAAGGGTTGTCGATTGGTGGAGTGGACTATATTACAAAGCCTATTCACCCTGATGAGGTGCTTGCGCGGGTTAATATTCATCTGATGCTGCGTGATGCACAAGCTCGACTCCATGAACAAAATCTCGCGCTACAGCACGAGGTAGAACATCGTCAGCGGATTGAACAAGCTCTGAAGCTTCTTGTTCGAACGGTATCTCATGATTTACGGAACCCAGTAACGGGGTTGTTGCTGGTTCTAAAAAACATGCTCAATCAAGCGCCCGCCATCGAGAAAAATCCTCAGGGTCCCTTGTCCCCGGGAGTAAAACCCCTTCCATCGCCCCATCAGGACAGTCATGACGCAGACTCTATCCGGGTCTCACGATCGGTGTTGGAGCGGATGGTCGATAGTGCAACCCACCAATTGGATTTAATTAACTCTTTACTTGAGGCTCACTCGCTTGAGCCAACACAGCATCCAGACACAACGACATCAGAGCAGCCCCATGGGTTGGTATTACATCGCACCGCTCTTGACTTTCACCAATTAGTTGAGCATGTTGTTCGTGAGGTTGAGCCGCTGGTAGAGTCTCACCAGGGGACACTTTATAATCATGTTTCAGTGACGCTCCCGGCGGTACACGGAGATACGAGCCAGCTGTGGCGAGTTCTAGAAAATCTAATCACCAACGCGATTAAACATAATCCGCCTGGGGTAGTCATCACAATCACGGCTGAGCAAACAGAGTCATATCTTGTATGTGAGGTTCGTGATGATGGACAAGGCATTCCTGCAGATGAACAGCCCCATCTCTTTGAGCCTTATCATCGTGCTCGGAGTCAGCGACATACACCCGGACTAGGACTAGGTCTCTACTTGTGTCGTCAAATTATCCAGGCCCATGGCGGAACGATTCAGGTATTGAGTCAACCTGTAGATGGAACGGTATTTCGACTCACCGTTCCCATTGCGATGCCTACCGCAGAGCATCAAAGCATGGCCAGTTAACGATGTTCTTGAGATCAGGGATCTGCAAATAACGTACCAATAGAGGGGCGGCGGGCTAAGCCTGCCGC
>JBCCWF010000382.1:0-6701 GCA_039194035.1 Cyanobacteria bacterium P01_E01_bin.6
CCGCTGCGCGGTCGGCACAGGATTTGGAGCGTTGGTTCTAATGACCTCCAGGTACTGACACGAAAACGTCTTAACCAATATGGCAACAGCGATAGAGTTACGTCTTTATGAACAGGTCATAGAGCGACAGCAGAATCTCAATCACAATCAGTGCAACAATATACCATTCGACTCGGAGACTACTGTTGTGCTGCATCAGCTCGAGGACCGTTTCAGCAGTTCTGGAAATTAGTTCTAGCTTACGTTCCAGAGCTAAATGTCGTTCTCGAATTTCATATTCATCTTCGAGCCGAAGATAAATACGCTCTAACATCGGCTCATCCCACAACAGCTCAGGCTTATCAATGATTTCAACTCGCCCGACAATATTGTGCTGAATGGCTAGCACGCGCCCTAACTGACGCAGCAGTTCTTTTCCCCACTTCTCGTTTTTCGTGTTTTTTTGAAGACCACGGGCAAACGGCTCAATTTGCTCAAACACCTTTAAAGATTCGCGTTCATAATGCTCAAGCACCACGCTCTTAGCTAAAACGTCTGCAATAATTTGCAATTGCTCGATACTAAATGGATAGAGATAAATGGTGCTCTTTTCATATCGCCCTGGTTTTTCACCATGAAACACTAACTCAATATCTTCTGTGTCTGGTGTTTCAAACTGGTTCTGAATCAGGGGCTTGAGTTGTGTTATGAACGATGCCTCCTCAACAGTCTGTAGGCCAAACAACACTGCCACTCCGTAGGGAAACAAAACAACATAACCGTGGTCACCTGCTTTCAAGGTAACTGGCTTACTTGCCAAAAAATCACTCGTGGCAAGTGCATCAAGTTGCAGCTGGCGCCCAAGAAAAATAGCACGGCCGCGTAGGCTCTGAATATCTTGCACTTGAGTCATGCGAGACGGATGGTCTGACTGATTCACAGTGGACGTGTCAAAAGGTGTCGGAGTGCTCATCAGGAGTGAGTCAGTAGAGAATGAACTGCGGTTGGTCTATGACTGAGGAGGTGCGACCCAAACGCTACGGGGAAGAAGCATTACCATCCTCTTTGTTGATACATTCATTTTTCGTGGTGTATTGGCAGACTCTGGCTCGGAGGCTTGCACGTGTTCCCGGCGGCCCTACCGCAAACATCACTTTATCTCCACCAATACAAGGCATAATCTTGACGCCACACACAGGGCATATCTGCAATGATTCTTCAGGCATAATGCTTCGCCTCTACATCACATTCCATCAACGTGCATATTGATTATGACAAACCATATCACGGTTTATTTAACCCATGCTCTAGCTAATTGGTGAACGCTAAGGAATAAGCGATCGCAACAGTGCTGCTAACTCATCCACTTCAGACTCTAGCGTGAAGTAGTGGACGCACGCTCGAATGCAGTCAGGATGGAGCAATGTACGCAGCATAAAGCCCTTTGCCTCTAGCTGATGGACTAATTCAGCATGGGACAGGTTATCCACCGTGAAGGACACTAATCCAGACTCTGGAG
Organism: Cyanobacteria bacterium P01_E01_bin.6; assembly: GCA_039194035.1. Lineage (GTDB taxonomy): Bacteria > Cyanobacteriota > Cyanobacteriia > CAKZMO01 > CAKZMO01 > JBCCWF01. The sequence continues at coordinate 1,499 of JBCCWF010000382.1, forward strand.
ATGAGGTTTTGAGACAATGAACGGACGGGATCTCGCGTAACTGTTGCCACAATCGATGACTCAGAGCACAAATGCGTTGATAGCGGTCTGTGGCTGTTCCCCATTGGTTGTGCAGGGCGATCGCCTCTCGCATGGCACTCAGTAACGCAAAATCAGACGTGGAGACCTCAAATCGTCGTCCATCAGGTTCCCATCCTGTCGGGTAGCCAACCTCATTTTTTGTAATGCCGCGCCAACCAATGTACGTGGGACGAATGCTTTCTAGGGCTGAGGGACTGACATATAACCCACCAATACCTGCTGGCCCACAGAGCCACTTATGTCCGGTAAACGCATAGAAATCGACGTTCGTTTGAGAGAGCCTCAGGGGCAAAACCCCAACGGATTGGGCTGCATCGACATGAACAAGCACAGGATGCTCTGCATCCTGGTATGTATGGCAAGCGTTAACAATATTGGTGAGTGGGAGAACCTGTCCGGTATTCCACAAAATATGGCTGATGACCACCATGCGCGTTTTGGGTCGGAGGTGCTCTTGGATGGCGGCAACGGGGTCTCCTTCATTCAGAGTGTCTAGGAGAGAGCAGGTTGAGATCTGTATCTGAAAGCGATGCTGTAGTTCTAGGAGCGTTGCAATGATGCCAGGATGCTCACAGTCAGACATGACGACATGATCGCCTGGCTGCCAATCCATGCCCCAGAGCGGGATGTTGCATCCTACCGTCACGTTTTCGGTGAGGGTGAGGGTCGTGGGAGAAATGCCTAACTCTGTGGCAATCGCCCGTTTGGTTTCCACAAGCTCATGATTAATCCATCCATTCGCCGCATGGGAAAACGGCCCTATCTGTTGACTATGGAGTTGGGCATGGGCGATCGCGGATAGGGCTTCCTGTGCCATTGGCCCCTGGCCCCCAAAATTAAAATATGATTTTGAGGCGAGCGCTGGGTAGTGTTGGCGATAGTGTTGTAACGCGGCGAATTCAGCAATGCGTGGGCTTGGAAGGTTTGACGAGGTAACCATGTATGAGCTGTTAAAGAAAATAGCAGCGGCGCAGGCAGCGACTGGAAAATTGATAAGACTTGCATACCCTGAATGCAGGTTTGATTTCTCAGCCTTTTAAGACTAGTTATGTTGAGCCATTTTGCAAAATACTGACCATTGGCAGACAAAACGTCCGAAGTCAAGTTAAAGTCATAAAAAGCACAGCCGTTAAGCTTGCATCATCAGGGCTGTATTTTGCTCAGGGTTAATCATCAATCACATCATACCCAAGGCACTGCAATGACAATAGTACTGGATGAGATAAACCCAGCACGGATATGGAAGACGGCAGAACAACGCCATGCTCTCTTCCCACTACATCGTGCTCTTGTCTCATTGTCCCCTTTAAGCATATTCACAGTTGGAGGTTCTCTCTGATTAGCCCCGACCAACCACGTTCGGCACAATCAGAGGGGGAATGCTTTCCTGCTCTAGTCGGTCATGGACAGTATTCCCACCCTCTTAATTTCAATCAACCTGATGCACAGCATCCCGAGTATGATTCCATGACTTCCACGTCACACGCATCTCAGTCCTTTCCTCTAACCCCATCTTCACCCGACGAAGATGGGGTTGCCATTTTTGAAGACCTTCTACTCAATTTCCAACGGTGCGATCGCCGAGCATTTCTCGATGTCTATGGCGATCGCACTCATCGCGACCCGCCAAGTGATTATCTCCAAAAGCTCCAGCAAGATAGCATGATCCATCAACAGGCCGTTATTTCGGACTGGCCCGCCGCGATCCCAGCCTATCCCAAACGCAACTGGCAAGCCGGGGCTCAAGCAACCCTTGAACTGATGCAGCAAGGAGTAGAACGCATTTACAGAGGCGTATTGATCAGTGCTCATTCCGATGAAACCGTTCTGGTTAGCCGCCCTAAGCTACTGGTACGCCAACCTGGACGCTCCATTTTTGGAGACTACCACTATATAACCGTGGACATTAAGTTGGGCAAACGCGCGAAGTCTGATTACCAGATCATCGCGGCGTATCACACGTATGTCTTGGCGACGGTACAAGATGCATGGCCAGAAGACAGTCTACTTATCTTGCGGCATCAGAATATTTACAAGGTCGATCTGTTTGAGCAGGTGCCAAAAATGCTGCAAATTTTGGACGACTGCATTCACACCATTCATCATCGGAAAGAACCAGAAGTTTTTATTGCTCGCAATCGGTGCGATTTATGCCACTGGTTTAATCATTGTTATGCTCAAGCCAAAACAAAAAACCACCTTTCTCTGTTGCCCGGCGTCACTCCCAATCGCTATGCTCACTTAGAAACACTGGATCTCACCTCCGTTGAACGGTTGTCGGGAGCATCTCCTGACGTGCTGCAAGATTTGCCTGGGTTTGGTACCCATGTTGCCCAAAAGCTTGTCCGTCAAGCGAAATCAACCCATACTCAAATTCCGTTGCTGACCCTGCATGGAGAAGAACTCCTGCGACATGGACAGCCCTCAATTGAGCGGCTATTGCCGACGGCTCCAGTCGAGCTATATTTCGACATTGAAGCAGCTCCCGAACGAGAACTCATTTACTTGCATGGAGTCATGGCGGTAGACCGAATCACCAATAATCATACGTTTCATGGGTTACTAGCTGACCATCCTGATGCTGAGCAACGCATTTGGGAAGAATTTCTGACTCTTGCAGAACGCTATCCAAGCGCTCCAATTTTTCACTTTTGTCCATATGAATATCAAACAGCCAAGAAATTAGCGAGTTCCTTCGATACCCCCATTGAGCGAATTGAAGCACTGCTCGAACGATTCATCGATGTGCATGACTGTGTGATCAAGACAACCACGTTGCCGATTGAAAGCTATGCTCTTAAGGCGATCGCCCGGTGGGCTGGGTTTGAGTGGCGAGACGAAGGAGCCAATGGTGCTCAATCCATCTATTGGTATGATCAATGGCTTGAAACGGGCGATCGCACGTATTTAGAAACCATCCTTCGCTACAACGAAGATGATTGCCGAGCGACATGGGTCGTCAAAAACTGGCTCACCCGTTTCATGAATGAGCAGCTATCTGCCGAAGCGGGTGAGCATCATGACGATCGAGCATCGACATCTACACTTTGCGTCCCATAATGGCTAGGTCACAGGTCCCTACATCGAATTCAGCCACCGTTGGTAGATATCCCCATTCTTCAAATCCAAATCGTTTGAGCAACGCTAAGCTCGGTTGATTTTGCGCAAAAACAAACCCCAGTAACGTGGACAGCCGGAGGTCAGGACATTGGGCGATCGCCTCCTGCATGAGTTTTTGGCCAATCCCTTGACGACGACAGAATGGAGACACATAGATGCTCACTTCAGCCGTTGAGCGGTAAGCTGGACGCCCGTAAAAAGGCTGAAAGCTCAACCACCCAACCACGTGATAATTGCTTTCTGCAACCCAGATTGGGTAAGTCTCAGGCGTATGAGAGTGAAACCAATCGTAGCGACTGTCAACAGAAACAGGTTCCGTATCGGCTGTGATATTGCGACTGGTCACGGTGGAATTGTAGATATCAACAATTGCCGATAAGTCCGCAGCACTGGCATGACGTAATAGGACTTCACGGTCTGGAACATGAGTCATCGACACGATTTCTGGATATTTCATAACCTGCTTTATTCTCTTGTATGCATTCATGTCAGCAGCATCGACATTGCAGCCAGAATTCTCCTCCCCAGACAAATAAGCACAATCAGTAGATAGCCATCATGAAACGCACTCCTCCAATCCTTGAATCGCTTGCTTAACAAGCAATTCAGGGATTAGGTTTTTGGCTTTAATGACGCCTAGGTACTGATTCAGCATAAATTTCATGCGGAGAAGGCGACAGTCAAACAATGCGTTAGACGCTCAGTTACAAGAAGTTAAGCAGATTTATTACAACTATTCAGCGTAATGTTTGACAAATGCTCAGAAAGTGACGAAAATGGTGATCGCTCTGAAAAGAGTAAATAAGGGACTGTAGTTCAATTGGTTAGAGCACCGCCCTGTCACGGCGGAAGTTGCGGGTTCGAATCCCGTCAGTCCCGTTTAAAAATTCGATATATCGCTGATTCTTCATCAGGGTTTATTAACGTAAGCCAGGAAGAATTTAGCGGGATTCTGGGGCGCGGAGCATCCCAGAATCCCGCCTTAAAATACAAGCCCATTTTTCAGACAGACAGTTCAGACAGACAGATGGCTCTCACCTATCGGCTTTTTTTGTCGATGCAATACCTTTCTCCATATGGCGATCGCATTGCAATGACGGCGATCGCACAACAGAAGCATGGTGCACACAGGGCGATAGAGGCACATGTCCTATTAACGTCAAAATTAGTCACCAAGCGATGATGAGCCCGAATCATTAAGCATCAATAAACAGGTCTTCACCGTCTTGAGTAACCGTGAAACTGGCCACATCGGTAGGAGATTTACCCATCGCCATCATTTTCTTGGCAACGCCAGGTAAAGGGATTCCAACAAAAGATTCTACCCATTCGACATTTTTCCCAGTACATATTTCAAATTTAGAACCATGGAAAGGGCAAGTAATCACACCATTTTCAAACTTGCCTTTGGCCAAGGGGAGACCAAGATGAGGACATTTATTAGCCACTGAACAATACTTATCCCCAACTTTAGCCACGAGGACAGATTGACCATTAGCGCTAGCTTTCAGCACTTTTTCAGCAGTAACATCAGACGCAGCGGCAATTTTTGTTTTAGTCATGATTGAAGTCTCCTAAATCCTGATGGAAAATCTTAAAATTCTTGAAAGACAATGATTAGATAATATCAGGATCAGGTAGGGAAGCCCCTTCGGGCTCTTTTCAATTAAGCAAACGTATTAATAAATACCGAGCGAATACGGTAATTAACCGTGCTTATTTCAATATCTTAAGCAATCTAGATTGAGCTGGAATAAACGAACAAAACATCGTCTTAAGGCCACGAAAAAGACATCTCAACTTAGAGCGATCTCAGCATATAAAGCGATAAATCTATCTTTATTCATGGCATCTTTTCTAGCTTCTTTGTAGCAACAATTCTCCAAAAGATACGTTCATCATAGTAGACAACATCCGGGCTTGTATTTTAAGGCGGAATTCTTTCAGCCTTAAAATAAGTACCTGGACGTCATTAAAACCAAAACCCCAAGTTCTGTGCCGC
>JBCCWF010000383.1:0-6693 GCA_039194035.1 Cyanobacteria bacterium P01_E01_bin.6
CGGATTGGGGAACAGAATTGTTCGCATTGGTGCGTTCTATTGTTAATACGGCACAGCGTCAGGGTATTTCTGCCTTTGATGCCATTTCCCGCGCTCTTACCTTACAACAGCACGATTGGCTACTGGGTTGAGCAATTACATCAAAAGCATTAGCGAAATTGTTGGTTTTGCCTCTCATACAAGTTTTAACAAAGCTTTTCGCAGAATTTATAACTGTTCACCAAGCACTTATCGTGAACTCACAATGAAACGATTCAGCTAGTAACAGTGAGCGATATTTGTTTTACTACACTATTGCACCTAACGGCCTGCGTCAGCGGTGCGGCTTGTCTTAAAAAGTGCAGGTGTGTACCCATAGCATCCGCTGCACGCAACTGTTAGGCACTGCCTGGCTAAGGGACATCACAACCTCGCCCTAAGTCTTAACTAATGTGATGAAAAAACTCAGCACTGATGCCTCAATGTCTCAATTCACTGTTTTGGGCCATCGCCAACTGACCGAGATAGGTAGTGTCCGCAAGATAGAAAGCGCTGAATCGATCTTCGAAATCTTCCGAGACTGAAGCGGCGGGAATACCGGTAGACATCACAGTCGCACGCCATGCTTTGAGGCGTGGGAAATCTGCCAGGAAATCATATCCCGAACGCCGCTTGATGATCTCCGTCCGGTGTAGCAATGTTGTCCATGCAATATCGACCATCCCCATGCTGTCACCGCCGATAAATGGCGCGTCACCCAATTGGGTTTGGATCTTGGCAAAGGCGGTGTTGAACTTGGTCGATCGCTCTGCCAGCGTTATCTCGTCCGAACTACGCTGTGTGCTGCATTGCACCAAATAATGCTTGGACGCGAGATATGACCATGCTCGCTCTTGCGCTTTTTTCATTGGGTCACGCGCGAAAAGTGGTTCACCAACGACTTCATCGATGTATTCTACAATCGCATCCGACTCGAACAGAACCTGCCCCTCGTCCGTGATCAGGATCGGCACTTGCCCATTGGGTGATGCCTCAAGGAACCACCGTGGTTTGTTGTTGAGATCGATATATTCAACGTCGTACGCTGCACCTTTCATTTCAAGGAGGGCGGTCACTCGCTGTACAAACGGGCAGATTTTGAAACTGATGATTTTCACATGCGGTCTCCTTGATTGAGTTGGTGATTGACTATTACAATTAATATTACAATACTTCTATAAATATTGAAATATGAAAGAAGCTCAAGTTATCAACGCCCTAAGTGCACTATCTCAAGAGACTCGACTGCGAATCGTTCGCTATCTTGTGAGTTGTGATGACGAAGGTGCTGCTGCTGGTGACATTGCTGAGCACGTTGATGCTGGAGCATCGAACGCGTCGTTCCACCTCTCTGCGCTAGAGCACTCTGGTTTGGTTACCTCGGAGCGTCAGTCGCGCAAAATCATCTATCGGGCTGATTTCGAAAAGATCGGTGGCTTAATCTCTTTTCTACTTAATGACTGTTGCGGTAATAACCCAGATATCCGAGCGTGCTGTCTCAACGACAACAACCCAGAGTGTTGCTAAGGGCGCAGCTTCAGTCGAAAACACACATGCAATGCGTTGGATAGTATCACGCCTCCTAACTATATATTCAACGACAAATCTGTCGTCTAATTCTGCTGCTCAAAGGTTTATCCGACAGTTCTGTCGTCTAACTCCGAATCTAAGGATATTAGACGACAGTTCGTGCAAGGAATCAACTAAACCAAGCCTTACGAAACCTCCTCACTCTATTTGACATCCCAGTCTAGTTCACCTCTAACTGCCTCACCTTCTTACTTGATCAGTATTCCGAGAGAGCGTCATCAGGTAATTTGTCTGGTCTTCTGTCAAAAATGTGTAACACTCTGGACGACCGCCCTTGCTAGATTTGAGGGGTTTCTCCGTTTCAAACGCGATCGCCCCATGTCTGACAAACTCAGCGATCGCCTTTCTGTATGTATATTATGCTGCGTACTCCCCTTCGCGCTTCCATATCTCCTTAAACGTATCTGAGTTGCTTTTTAGCCAAGTCAGCAAGTCGGCATTGAATCCATTAATAATATCCGCATCAAGATGCTTAAGCTGCTCAGCCCAAAAACCATAGAAATGCTTGGCTATTCGATTAAACCACTCCTGATCAAAGTTGACCTCATGTTTGTAGTCCAGCTCATTGAAAAACTTCAGCTTAGAGAGCGGATATTCCTTCACTAGCTCCGCCTCTGTGCTCCAGCAACCATCAAAATCTTTCAGTATCAACTGACCATCTTCATAGTCAAACTCAGCATCATCTATCAGCGCCCAGATCAATAACTGCATTGTGCGCACAGTCAGCTTTCCGGGATAATAACCAGCGCCTTTCATCGGAATCAACCAATATCCATTGTCATCAAAAGCTGATTTTGGTTTTTCTTTTTTGGAAAAATTGAGCGGAACATTTTGACTCCTTTCGGAATTATTCGATTCCCGTGTCTCCGTTTTAGCCTCTTGCTTTAGACCAGTGAGTGATTGTTCTTCTTGCTGTTTGGACTCTTCCACTTCATTGGTCTGATCAAAATCCAAAAATTCATTATTTGTGAGCAGGAGCGTTAGCTCCTTTCGCTCTTCTTTTGGGTCTTTAGTAATCTCTGAGAAGTCATCTATGTTAGTACTCTCTGTATAAATGTCTGTTGTCGCACAACATTCTTGTCTGTTGTCACACAACATCCTAGTTTTCTGTCGCACAGAAAACTGAGAGTTTCGGGCATTTCGAGCATTTTGTGTGCGTTTTGCATTAAATTTTCGTTTGCTGGTGAGAGCGGTGGATTGACCTGTTTGAAGCATTTCATCCCATGCTTGATTGATGCCTGACAGATTGATGCGATATTCCAACCTACACGGCACACCGCATTTTCTTTCTTCTATGTAGTTAAGCTTTTTGAGAACCTTCCGGGCTGACTGCTGTTCGTAGCGACTTAACCCCGTTTCTGCTGTGATTTGCTCTTGGTTTTTGTAAATCCATCCATCAGGATCGGCTTGCTTCCCTGTCCAGTAGATGAACTGACTGATGAAGATAGTTGCAAGTGTCGAGCCAGTAATGTTGTTGACCTTTGGGTAATACTGAACAGGCCTGTCAACGTCCTGTAAGAAGTCGGTAAATTTCATGCTATAATCCCTTGTAGATTAGTCGTAGATTAGTCAATTACTTAGAAATATTCTGCAAGCCCCTTTGCTTTGCTCGGCTGGAGGGGTTTTGTTTTACCAAATTTTAGATCAGTTGTATTGTTTTTGTCAGAAAAGCACCGCTACGACTTTCCCGGCAACGCAGAAGCGCATTGACGCGATGAGTGATTGTTCAGGCGAACAGAATGATTGTTACGGCGAACAAAAACGAAGTTCATCGCACAACCCTACAGATCAAGAGAAAAGCACCGCTAAAACTTTCCCGGCAACAACGACAAACTCACATACTCTCCGACTCCCTTCTGTCTGTTTCCCTCGTTTCTGAAGAATTCGCCACGATGTCTCGACAAGCAGTGGTTCGTCCGCTAAAACGTTAGTGACAAGAAAACAACACTCATAGATGAGCACAGTTTCATGGCGAGTCGGCTTTGGCGGTTTCTAACTACAGATATTTCTGAATTACTCTCTGGTGATACGGTCGATAGCACTGCGGAAGCTGCGGAGGCTATCTTTACTCTGGCGGAGGTATTACAAGAAGATGGGGCGAATGTAGAAAAGCTAGCTCCACTCGTGGGACAGATGGACTCGCTACTAGATGCACTGAACTCACCGCTAGCAGAGATTATTGAGAAAAGTCTCCCGTTTGTGCCGATCGCCACTGGGCTACTGAAGTTTTACCTGGAAAAGAGTAAACGGCAATTGAGTCTGGCAAACTGTGTGGCGATCGCCGCTCAAGCGGCATACTTGGAGAGCTTCAAGTCGGTTCTCGCTCAGGATAAAACCTTGCAGAATATTGGTAACATCCCTGCCTCTGAGGACGTAAAAGCAAAGACGAAACGACTGGCAAAATTAGAACTCAGTGATGATGACGCTGCCAAAACAGTCACTGACTTCCCGAACTCCACTCTGGCAAAGCAATTTGGGGCAGTGTTGCAAGCGCGGCTATTGCAAGTGGGATTGAAAAAGCAGGCTGCCCAAATGGTGATAGAACGAGTGGCATGGCGATCGCCTCGCTATCTGAATCAGATCTGGGCAGCATCACCCGAGGCAATAAAGCATCTAGGCCAACCGACCTTTGAAGACTGGCAACAAGAACAGACCAAGTATCAGAGCATTGAGGAGTATCTGACTAAGAATATCGATCCTGGGCCACAGGAGACGGTGTTCAACGAAAAGGAGTTGAGCTTTTGTGATATCTATGTGCCGCTGAAGGTCAAGCTCTTAAATCGAGAAGGGAAGCCGCGCACAAATCAGTCACTTCAAGACCTAGAAAACTGGGTGACGCACCATCTGATGGGGACCAACGATGAAGCTCAAATCTTGTTTATTCAAGGGGAAGCGGGTAGAGGAAAGAGTGTATTTTGTCGGATGTTTGCCGATTGGGTGCGACGGTACCTTTATCCGGCCTATACCCCGATTCTGATTCGTCTCAGAAGCCTCAAGGTGTTGGAAAACAACTTGACTCAAACATTGGCCAATACCCTGGAAACTCATGATTTCGTGAGCAGTGATTCGGGGTGGTTGACCGATAAAAATACTCGATTCCTATTCCTACTCGATGGGTTTGACGAGCTGCTATTGGAGGGCCGAGAAACGGGTGGACTAAAGGAGTTTCTTCCCCAGGTCGTTCAGTTTCAAAAGACCAGTCATCATCGGTTTCTCATTACAGGGCGTCCGCTCTCATTGCAGGGGATTGAGCGAGTCATTTCTCAGTCAGAAGATTTGCAACGGGCAGAACTTCAGACCATGAGCAATGACCTGAGAGCGCGATGGTATCGGAAATGGGCAGATAAGTTTGGGCAGGCAGAAACAGACGGGTTGAAGAATTTCTTATCAGTCTGTCCAGCAGATGTGAATAATGCTAGAGATGCATTGGCACGAGAGCCGCTGTTGTTATATCTGTTGGGGCGAATGCACCGGGAGCAACGGCTAAATGCAGCGATGTTTGAGGGAGCAAAAGGCACTGAGGCCAAGGTGGTGATTTATGACGAGGCCGTGCGTTGGGTGATTGAAGAGCAGCGCCAAGACGAGAATTTCCGCCAGGTCGGTTTGGAGGCAGAAGACTTAAGGCGATCGCTAACTGAAGCGGCCGTGTGTGTGATGCAGTCCGGGAATGAAGTCGCTAAGGTGTCTTTCCTAGAGGCTCGTTTGCAAGAGGATGGCAACAATCCAGTGTCTGAGCTGCTGAAGCAAGCACGGCAAGAAGTCAATGTGTCTGAAAAGAAGTTGCTCAATAACCTACTGACATCGTTTTACATCAAGCCTGCGTCGGGCGATCGGGAAGGCTCAGTAGAGTTTGCCCATAAAAGCTTTGGTGAATTTCTATTTGCAGAACGGTTGAAAGATGCGTTAGAAGACTGGTCACGGCAAGGGAGAGGCCGTAGACGACAGTATGAAATATCAGACGGGGACATGCATTGGGAAATCTATGACCTGTTGGGGTATGGTGCGTTGCCCCGTGAAGTGGTCGATTACCTGAGTGTATTGCTGGCCAAGTATAGCGACTTTGATCCAGTGCTATTGTTTAATCGGCTGCATGATTTCTACCTCCGTTGGTGGGATGGGGAGTTTATTGATGCCAGAGACAATAACCTGCCTCACCGCAAAACATGGAATTTGCGCGATCGTCTTCCTGAACAGGAAAATTCCTTGGGGCTGCGCCAAGTAGATGTACTAGCAGGTATTAATGTGATGATTCTGCTGTTTGAGCTACATCGCTATGGACAAGCGCGGAAAGAGCTGAAAGATGTCTTGTCATTTCATCCATGCGGTGAGCCAGGAACAGACGCCCTTGATGATGATCGGCTGTATCGCATCATTGGCACCTGTGAGTGTTTACAGAGGAGTGGGTTCACAAGTTTTGTTGGGCCATACCTCGACAGAGCCACCCTCTACAGCGCCAACCTCTACAGAACCAACCTCTACAGAGCCAACCTCTCCAGCGCCAACCTCGACAGAGCCAACCTCGACAGTGCCAACCTCTCCAGAACCAACCTCGACAGTGCCACCCTCTCCAGCGCCAACCTCTCCAGCACCAACCTCTACAGAGCCAACCTCGACAGCGCCACCCTCTACAGCGCCACCCTCTCCAGAGCCAACTTCGACAGCGCCACCCTCTCCAGAGCCACCCTCTACAGCGCCAACCTCTCCAGAGCCAACCTCTCCAGAGCCAACCTCTCCAGAGCCAACCTCTCCAGAGCCAACCTCTCCAGAGCCAACTTCGACAGAGCCAACCTCTCCAGAGCCAACATCGACAGAGCCAACCTCTCCAGAGCCAACCTCTCCAGCGCCAACCTCTCCAGCGCCAACCTCTCCAGCGCCAACCTCGACAGAGCCAACCTCGACAACAGCATTCTATTAGCCACCAACTTTCAGAACACCGAAAATCTTATCCCAGAACAATTTACAGAGGAGAATCCACCCTTACTCTGTAACGCTGCGCTTCCAAAACACTGAAGTGGACCCAATCCTTCGGACAACTTGGCAGGGCTATTAAGCTCTGAAAATCCTACACAAGTATTACTCTTTCAA
>JBCCWF010000384.1:0-6690 GCA_039194035.1 Cyanobacteria bacterium P01_E01_bin.6
GCGGCGGGCTAAGCCCGCCGCCCCTCTATTGGTACTTTACGCATTATGTGAGTTATTTAAAGTTCTTGTATATCAAGGGTTTTGATTAGCATCCAAATCAGGAACTTAAGTGATTTCGACGTATCTACGTCATTCCAGCGATCAACTCACATAAGCCGTACTTTATTTTCTAGCAAGTCCCTAACCAAAACAACGGTATCGACTCTGATTATTTAGGCAGTTGAAACACATCAGCAAAAATCGAGTGCGCATTGGGTCTGCGCTGCTGCGCAGGCGAATCATAAACCACCATCAACGCATTGTCTTCGCCAAAGCAGGGAAAAAGTGTCATGCCTTCGGCATTATCAGCACCCACCGTTATCGGGAGGTCAAACAAAACAGATAGGGCTCCAGATTCTTGTCGCCAAATCGCATCTTTGCTACGCTCCAGCACATCTTTTAGTCGAAACACTTGCATAGACCCAAACAGTGCCATGGTTGGACCTGCCAAAATAATCAAATCATCGCCTTGGAGACACAGCTCACGAATGCCTAATCCATTGAGATCGATAAAGTGCTTGCGGTACAGCGCTCCATTATCGAGCGGCTTTAGCGTTAGAACATTAGTCTCTGTGGATTCTAATTCAAGCTCTAAAACAATGGCCCATCCTCGCAATACCGGACCGCGGAGTCCCAAGAACACACGATCTCCAGAAACAGCAATGCCTTCAACGTCTAGCCCATTGTCCTTGGATGGCAGATTCATCTGAATGAATGGCCCAAGATGAACATCTTCAGCTAAGACTGTCATGAGCATGTTCTGCTGATCTGTTTTGGCTAACATGGCAGCAGATAAATTCTGCCCTGGCGCATCAGGAGATACACAGGAGGAAACTAAGGTTCCATCTAGAAGAGGAATTCGCGCTAACAGGTAACGATTATTGTCTATGCCAATGTCAGACAGCCGTTGAATGTCTTTTTTAATCTTCTTGCCCTTAGGTTGTTTTCTTTTGACACTATGAGAACCTACCACCCACAAGTATCCTTGAGAATAATCTAATCCTTCGATATCAATTTCCGACTCTGTATCAAATAGATCAAGAAACTTACGGGTATCGAAGACCTGATGTGCGCCATAGACATTAGATCCGGTCAATGATAGTCGCTCGATACTAGTTAGCTCGTCAGAGCCGAGCCACAAGCTCCCGTCGGGGGTATAGGCGATCGCCGACAACTGTGCCAACAGGTCGTCTGAATCACTTTCAAATGTCAGCAACACACGAGTGAGTAAAAAGCTATCCGTCATTTGGCGATCGCCCCTTTTATTGAACTCAAATTACACGCCATGCAGTAGGGCAAATGGCCCCGATTCTCTAGTCGGTGAAAGCGTTGCCCTCCTCGACTGACATGGATTGTACGATACCGCCTTAGCAGCAGAATCTCAAGAGTGCCACGTTAGACATTGATTTTTCGGGGATATTATCGTTGAATGAAACTGGCTTCAAATTTAACACTCCATAACAGCCAGTGCGAGAATTCACGGATATCTAAGAACCCAATATCTTTAGGACAGAGCAAGACTTAAGCATTTTTTCAGGTTTCTTCGCTTAACCTTTACACGTACTTTATTGGTGCTTGATGGTTTGCCAGTTACTTTAGTTTCAGTAGCGGCTAAGAATCACTCAGTCACTTATACAGAACCTAACACTTTATCTCGAACCCTATATTTGAAACGCCCACGATTACTTCTATGAAGGGCATTTTTAGCCGTTTAGAGAGCATTTATGACCTCTACGGTCTTGACAGCAACAGTTCCCAGCAGAAATGCTGGGGCTTTTTTTTGCGTTGCTCAATAACGACGCGTTGCTCAATAATGCGTTGCTCAATAACAGAATGAATTCAAGCCGATGCTCCCGCCCTCAAAACAGATCCATCTGAGGGTGCGGAAACCAGACGGCTCACAATAAGCCTTTCGCCTCTCGTCTGTGCATCGAGAAGGATTTTGTCGGTCTCTTCAGACGACTTGCTGCACAATAGAACACAATGCTCTAATCATGTCTTAGCTCGTAAAACATCATGTCAACTCCGATTCTGGTCGCCCAATCTCTGAAAAAAGATTTTGGCATTAAAGAGATCCTGCGCGATGCCACATTCAGCGTCGATTCAGCAGATAAAATTGGGCTCATTGGCACTAACGGATCGGGCAAGTCCACCCTCCTCAAAATATTGGCAGGATTGGCTCATGCGGATAGCGGCAATCTCCAAGTAAACAGCAATGCTCGTGTCGTGTATCTGCCACAGCAACCAGACATGGACGACAACCATACAGTGTTGGAGCAGGTGTTTGCAGATGTTGGCGATCAAATGACGCTGGTTCGGGAATATGAAGCTTTATCTCACCATATGGCTCATTCTCAAGGGGATGATTTAGAGCATCTGATGACACGCATGACGAGTATTTCAGAACAGATGGATGCGGCTGGTGCATGGGAGCTAGAAACCAACGCAAAGATTATTCTCTCAAAACTAGGTATCGAAAATTTTGACGCTCAAGTTGGCCAATTATCAGGGGGCTATCGCAAGCGAATTGCTCTAGCGTCGGCATTATTGTCTGCGCCCGACGCATTGCTAATGGATGAGCCGACCAATCATCTAGATGCATCATCCGTGGAGTGGCTGCAAAGCTATTTGAGTGGATTTCGAGGCGCGCTCTTATTGATTACTCACGATCGCTATTTCCTAGATCAAGTCACCAATCGCATTTTAGAAATTGATCGGGGCGATCTCTATGCCTATGACGGCAACTATAGTTATTTCCTGCAAAAGAAATCGGAACGAGAAGAAACGTCAGTCAGTCAGCAACGCAAACATGCAGGGGTGTTGCGTCGAGAACTGGAATGGTTGAAGCGAGGCCCAAAGGCTCGGAGTACGAAGCAAAAAGCTCGTATCGATCGCGTCCACGAGATGCGAGACACAGAATTTAAAGAAGCTATAGGAAAAGTCGATATTTCTGCACCGGGTCGGCGCATTGGTAAAAAGGTGATCGAGCTGGAAAATGTGACGAAAGCATATGGCGATCGCACCCTCATTCATAACTTCACCTATGCCTTTAACCCCATCGATCGAATTGGCATCATTGGGGGCAATGGTGTCGGCAAATCAACCCTCATGGACATCATTACAGGACGCGTTACTCCCGATTCAGGAAACGTCGATATTGGCACAACGATCCACATCGGCTATTTTGACCAGCATTCCGACGACTTGCTCGACGCCATGGGTGAAAATCAGCGGGTCATGGACTACATCAAAGAAGTTGGCTCTTATGTACAAACGGCAGATGGAGGACAAATCAGTGCCTCTCAAATGCTTGAGCGGTTTCTCTTTACCTCTAATCAACAATACATCCCCATCCAGAAACTCTCGGGAGGGGAGCGGCGACGGCTTTACCTGCTGCGAGTGTTAATGAGTGCGCCCAATGTTTTGATTCTCGACGAGCCGACCAATGATCTTGATGTGCAAACACTTTCTGTCTTAGAAGAGTATCTGGAAGAATTTAATGGATGCGTTATTACGGTGTCCCACGATCGCTACTTTCTTGATCGAGTCGTTGAACGCATTTTCGCTTTCGAATCAGAGGGCGTCATTACACAGTATCCAGGGAACTACTCCCTCTATCTAGACTTTAAGCAACAGCAAGAAGCAGAAGCAAAGGAATCTGCCATTGTGGAGAAACAGGTAACGAGTGGGAAGCCACTCGCGGAACAATCGACGAAGCCTCACACCACCTCATCCCGTTCTCGAAAATTGTCCTACAAAGAAAAACGAGAGCTGGAACAGCTGGAGGGCAAAATTCCTGAATTAGAACTAGAAAAAGAAACCATCGAAAAAACACTCTATGGCAATGCGCCCTCTGGTTTTACAGAAGTCCAGAAGTTATCAGAGCGATTGGCAGAACTCGAGCATGAAATCAATACATCGACTGAACGCTGGCTAGAATTGGCTGAAATCGCATCGTAATTCCATGTTTAATGCATTCGTACTAAAATTCGTAAGGAGCTAACCATCATTAAACGTAACCTTCCCAATCCTTTGCCGACCGCTGCGCGGTCGGCAAAGGATTGGGGGTTTTGGTTTTAATTACGTCCAGATACTTATTTCATTCCTATTCCTAACGAAGGTTGGCTCCGCGATAGCTTATTAACTAGGGTAAACAGACGCCCCATCCATCATGATGAGATCGAATATTCGTTGATTGTCATGCTGCCGTTTCTTATACAGCTCTATGCCATTTTCATCAGTTTTGAATTCCGACCATCAGAATTCCAACCATCAAGAGGAACATGATTCACATGCGGTTATCCAATCCTCTGACGCTTCTGCAACTATTGCTCAACTCAATGATTGCAGCACTATGACCTCTGCACAGATATCCCAACGCCTTCAAATTCACTGCCTACAGGCTTCGTCGACAATTTCTCCCGATCCTCAAGACGATGCAGATGTTGTCATTCAAGGGCTGGGCGATCGCCCCAAAACATTGCCCCCTCGCTTTTTTTATGACGATTATGGGTCACAGCTATTTGAGCAAATCTGCCAGCTTCCAGAATATTATCTAACGCGTGCTGAAACCCAGATATTTCAGACCTGTGCCGATCAGATTGCTCAGATCACAGGAGCCTGTGAACTAGTAGAGTTAGGCAGCGGCAGCTCCACAAAAACGCGCATTATTCTGGATGCCTATCAGCAAGCAGAGCTACCGCTTCGATACGTGCCGATCGACATCAGTGAGGGCATCTTACGAGAGAGTGCTCATCAGTTACTCACTGACTATGACACCCTCAAAATCTATGGCATTGTTGGTACGTACCAACAGGCTCTCAAAACCTTGATGCCGTCCACACTGCCTAAACGGCTAATCGCTTTTATTGGCAGTACCTTAGGCAATCTCCCGCCTGCCCAATGCAATCAGTTTCTTTCGCAAATCGCAGATGCGCTCACCCCAGGCGACTATTTCTTATTGGGCATTGATCTCCAGAAAGACCCGTCGATTCTCGAAGCAGCTTACAACGATAGTCAAGGCATTACTGCCGCATTTAATCTCAATATGCTCAATCACTTGAATCGAAAATTTTCGGGTGATTTTGATGAGAATCAATTTGAGCATGTCGCGTTTTACAACACAGATCTGCATCAGATCGAAATGCATTTGCGGAGCAAAGTAGAACAGGCTGTTCACCTCAAGACCCTGAATTTCAATGTTCATTTTGACGAAGGTGAAACTATTCATAGTGAGGTTTCGCGCAAATTCAACCTTCAAGAAATTGCTGCTCAGCTGCGATCGCACGGACTAGATACTGTGGAGGTTTGGACTGATCCTCAGCAGTGGTTTGGCGTCATTTTGGCCAAGCGCCACAGCTTGGAGTATCCATCCAACTCTTGAACCGATTCAACGTTTAGAATCTATCCAAACTAAGAGGGGTGAGTATTAAGTGTTTCAGAACGGACACTCGATACTCACCCCTTTTAGTTTTCAACAATATGAACCCTTGCAACACAAGGCAAGCGTGAATCGGATGCTCACTAGCTGACCGTTGCCTTTTCTTTCACATTTTGATTTGGCGCTAAAACATCAATTATGGGTTGACGTGCTCCAATCCAGGATGCAATCCATGTGTCAGCAGCAAATAAACCGGCACCATTAATCGTAAAGAACAGGAAGCAGGCAGCATACAGAGCAGACAACTCAAGATAAGGAATGCTGAATCCAGCAACTTTAATGTGGTGATACATCGCAACAAGCATGGTTGAAAACAGACCAAGAGCTGCGGGACGAGTGAGCAACCCGAGGATAAGCAAGGGCGCACCGATTAGCTCGGTAAATGCTGCGACATAGCTAAAGAAAATAGGAAATGGCAGTCCAATGAACTCTACATACGCCTTAGAAAATGTCTCAATATCGCCGAGTTTATCGAGACCGTTGTGAATCATGACAACACCGACGACAACTCGAAGAATTGTCCAGGCAGTTTGAGAAGGATAACTGACAGATAGGTTAGAGCTAAGTAATTTGGTGGAGAAAGTCCGGGCTTTGCTTAAGGCATCCATAAGGCTAGAGGATAGAAAATATTAACGTTTCTAATTAAATATTAACAAAAATACTTTTAAATTCATGAACAGGGCGATATTTTGTACTGAAATGTATAGATTCTGAGAAACAAAGCTTTTGGGTTAAGAAAATTTTCATTGAAAATGAGAAATCCTTGTGTTTTGTAAATGCCCCGCGTTTTGATTCTCATCAATGGAGTTGATCATTCAGCGCGGTTGAATCTAAACAGGCGAAGTTTACGCCAGGCAGATGCCAGTTACGCCAAATGACGGGAATTGTGACATTCCTCAAACCCATGATTTTTGAGTGCCCTTGCCTACGAAACACTGAGATCGATAGGTATTGCTTGCGTGTGAGGAAAAAGCTTTCGATGGAATAACACGGCTTGTATCAGTGCCTGTCATTTCTTCGTAAACGTTGCCAAGTCGTGTGACTATACAATTCAGCGGCAGTTGCGATCGCATTAGACCTCTTGCATAATTGGTTGCACGATATGGTATTGACCCTGATATACCCTCCTATCACAACCATATCTAATGAACTACGAAGCAGCCCAAACCCTTAATAGAAAAAACTTTAAGCGATTCACAGGTGTTCATCAA
>JBCCWF010000385.1:0-6677 GCA_039194035.1 Cyanobacteria bacterium P01_E01_bin.6
GACGTTGCCTGTCAGCGTTCTGGGATACAGCCAAGGCGGACTCGTCGCCCTATGGGCGATCGCCTCCATGCCGTCTCGTACAACATTGAGCTGGACGTTGAATCTAGACTCTTGCAAAACTTCAGACGTTAACTCAATATCGCTCGCGTCATCTTCTACAAGCAATAAATCAATTGATTTAGATATCGAGTCCATCATCTTATTTGGCAATTGTAAGGAGCATTCAAATAACCGTCGGGTAATCAGTAGCTTGGCGTTATTAAACCATCAACAATAGGGCGGATTTTATTTTCTTATTGAAAACTTAAGTAGGCACAGCTGGCTTTCATCGATTGTGTCGATATTTATATCGATTAACGTTGGTCGTGGCGGCGATCGCGCATCATTCAACGGGAACCCATTCCCGCTAGCCCGTGTTACGCAGTGTAAAGCAAATCGTTGTGCCTTGAGACTCGGAGGATTCTAGCCATATCGAGCCTCCATGATGCTCAACAACACGCTTACAAATCGCAAGACCAATGCCAGTTCCTGGATATGCGTCACGAGTATGTAGCCGTTGGAAGATTACAAAAATACGTTCAGCAAATTCAGGCGCAATACCAATGCCATTGTCTGTGACGGAGAACTGCCACCCGCTCTCATCTGCACTGGCTGTGACTTCGATATGAGGCTGAGCATCGCTTCGATACTTAATGGCATTTTCAATCAGATTCTGAAACAGCTGATGAATTTGAGATGAATTCACAGTCATCACGGGTAAGGGGTTGACTATCTCAATATGCGCCTGGCTTTCCTGAATGACGGGTGACAAACCATCGATCACGTGATGAATTAATTGATTCAGATCAACGAGGTTATAGGTTACGTCTCCACGGCCTAATCGAGAATAGGTCAGCAAGTCGTTAATCAGTGTATTCATACGGCTGACCCCGTTTACGATGTAGCCAATATAGCGGTCAGCCCGATCATCTAGATGCTCTGCATAGCGCTTGGCAAACAATTCGGAATAGCTCCTAATCTTACGCAGAGGCTCTCGCAAATCGTGAGATGCCACATAAGCAAACTGCTCTAGTTCTTCATTAGACGAATGCAGTGCCTGATTAAGCTGCATTAACTCTTGCTCAATTTGCTTTTGATGAGTGATTTCAACCGTGATCATGCCAACGGCCTGTTTTTTTGGATCATCATTTGTGATGGGAAAATAGGATGCAAGCCAGCATCGAGGCACCCCTAACTGGGGAAGATAATTTCCGGTGATCTGCACATTCTGTACAGATTGCCAATTTTCAAAAACATGATCTAAGGCAAAACTTGATGCGCTGGATACTTCAGTAACAATCTCCTCAATGTGTTTCCCCAGATGAGCCTGCACGGAGCATCCATTGATGTCGGCCAATGCAGAATTGATGTGAACATATCGGCGCTCCTCATCAAAAATACACGCTCCGATCTGAGCAACGGATGCAGCATTAAAGAAACTATTGAGGAGTTGTTTTTGAGACCTCAACTCTCGCTCCAACACAATCCGCTGAGTAATAATACGTCCCTCAGCCAAGATCCATCGCACATTGTCTTGTCCATCAGAGACAGGTTTCAGAGAAAAATCAATGATTTCTTTACGGTCACCAGCACCTTGAATTTCAACCTCGTAGCGAACAAACTGTCCTGTTTTGGCTTGGGCAATACTGTATCGAAGCTGTCGTTGAGCCGTGGGAGACTGTTGCCACCAGATTGTTTCCCAGAAAAATTGGTGTAGCACCGATTCTCTAGAAATGTTTGCAAAATCAAGAGCCGTTTGATTAATATTCAGAACCGTGCCACCAGGGGCAAGGAGTCCGACGATTTGAAACGTTTGGTTAAATATCGCTCGAAACCGACGCTCACTATCACGGAGGGCAAGTTCTGCTTGGTGACGAGAAACCTCCGCTTGTTTTCGGTCACTAATGTCGCGAATGAGGCTCAAATAACCAATCAGTGATCCTGAGTTGTCATAAACGCCCGTCTCAAAGGTCTCGCCAATTAAGAACGTTCCCTCACAACATCGGTAAATGTGCTCATGGCGATGAGCATTCGACCATTCACAACCATCAGACAATTCTTTTGAGGCATCATCATCTGGATATTGATAAAGCTCTTGCAGTTTTTGAGGGAGCAATGAATCTGCCGCATAACCAAACAAATGCATAAAGGCATGATTGACCGACTGGATGTGATGCTGCGTGTTTGTGAAAATAGCGGCGTCAGGGATAGCCTGGAAAATGGCCTCAAATTCAGCATCCCGTTGATGAAAAAGATGTTGAATCTCTTGGCGGTGAATCACTTCTTTTTGAAGCTGTACATTCAGCTGGTTGAGGGTAGAGGTGCGTTCCGCAACCCGTGTTTCCAGCTCTTTGTTCATCTGCTTGAGAATGCGGTGAGCCTGGACAAGGTTTTGCTCTGCTTGCTTGCGTTCGGCAAGCTCTTTTTGCAGTTGCTGAACCAGTCCAAATTGCTGAATGGCGATCGCCATCTGCACCGCAATGTCACTCAGCAAGATGAGTTCGAGCTTGTCCCATTGGCGTGGTGCGGCACACTGATGCACCACTAATAAACCCCACAGATTAGTTTCGGCAATGTCGGCTGTTGCTTGCAGCAAAATTGGGACAAATGCAAAGGCCTGAATCTGAAACTTCGCTAACATTCGGCTGTGACACGTATCAAGATTCGCCGTGCTAACGTCATTCACGACTCGTAACTGCATTTCTTTATACGCACTTTCTCCACATCGCCGGAAAAAGGTGTCCTCAATTCTCATCCCGATGGTTTTTGTCCACTCAGCGTGAACGGACTCCGCGATCACCGTACCGCTCATGTCTGGGTGAAATTGATAAATCACAGCGCGATCGCACTGGAGAAATTGGTGAACGTTATTAACAACCGTCTCAAATAACTCATCCAATTGGTGAGCCTGATAGATTTTTAGTGCACAGCGAGCCACGATATGCTGAAGAGCCTGGCTGCGATGAAGCTGATACTGAAACTGCACCTGGGCGATCGCCTGGGTCACTGCTCGGGCCAGTATTTTGGGCGTTAGCGTGTCCTTTCGCAAACAGCATTGAATCCCTTGGCCCATGCCGGTGAACGTTGTCGTCTCATCCGAGCCGTTGGTCAACACGAGAACAGCAGGTTGTTTTGTCGACGTCAGAGACGTGGGTTGATGACTCTGTATCTGCTGCATAAGCTCAATGACCGTCATATCCGGCAACATGTTGTTGAGCAGGATGACATCTGGAACCGTGCAACGAAGCATGGAAAGACCTTCGCTTGCCGACGACACGTCCAAACAGTTCAGTGGTAAATCGAATTCAGACTGGAGATTGCATCGATAGCGACGTCGCTCATCTGAGTATCCGCCAATCATCAATAGAGTCAGCACATCTGAGGACATGATATTTTCCCTGTAAGCGGGCTGGGCATAGCAATGCCATACCCTTGAACATAGTCAATACCGAGACGTTTGACGGCTTCTAGAATGGCGGGGCTGGATACAAATTCGGCAACCGTTTGAACCCCAATTAAATGGCCAATATTGTTAATGGCTTCGACCATGGCACAGGAAATGGGATCGTGGGCAATGCCTCGGATAAAGTTACCGTCAATTTTGAGATAGTCCACGGGCAGCGCCTTGAGATAGGCTAGCGATGACATGCCTGTACCAAAATCATCCAGAGCAAACTGACAGCCCAGTTCACGGAGTTCAGTCATGAGATCGGCTGCTTTTGTTAAATTTGCAACAGCCACTGTTTCAGTAATCTCAAAGCAAATTTTTCGAGCTGGGATCTGATGGATAGAAAACTGCTCTCGAATAAAATCAATAAAGGTTTCGTCGTTAACACTTGCCCCTGACAGATTGATGGCATAGACATGGGCGATGGGGACGAGAGGCTCGCTGTCTAGCGCACTGTTGCGATGACTCAGCGTCTCCGCTAAATAGTTAAAAAACGTTCGAATAACCCATCGATCGATGGAGGGCATTAGGTTATAACGCTCGGCAGCAGACAAAAATGCCCCCGGCGTAATGACATTGTTTTGATCGTCTCGTAATCGTAAAAGCACTTCGTAATGGTGCTTGTCGGAGGCAAGGGTTTGGGACGGACGAATCAGTTGATAAAACAACTCAAATTGTTCTGATTCAAGAGCTTGAGTCAGACGGTTAAACCACTGAATTTCTTGGCTGTGTTGAGAAAGACTGGCATCCGTGTCTTGGTAAATGTGAGTGCGCCCGCGCCCGCGCCGCTTTGCCCCATAACAGGCGGAATCAGCAGCTTTAATGACGTGCTCAACACTCTGAGTCTGTCCATCCATCATGGCAATGCCGATGCTGCCACCAATTCGAAACACCTGATCCTGCCACACAAATCGAAACTGGTTTAGCTCCTCACAGATGGTGTTTGAAAGCCCCACCGCACGAGTGAGCGGACAATTTTGCAATAGAATACCGAACTCGTCCCCCCCTAGTCGAGCGACGATATCTGTTTTCCGAATTCGACGTTGTAACAGCATCGACACTTGCCGAAGGAGTTCGTCCCCTGCGGCATGGCCACAGGTATCGTTTACGATTTTGAAGTGGTCGAGATCGATATAGCAGAGGGTATGGACATGCTGATGCTTTTTGCCCGTGGCGATCGCCTGTTCTAAATGCGATTGAAAAGCACATCGATTCAGTAAGCCCGTCAGCGCATCATGGTTTGCTCTCCAAGCTAGTTGCTTAGCCCGCCCCCTTTCTTCGCTCACATCATGAAAAATAATGACGCTGCCAATCACATGACCATCACTCGAATGAATCGGGGCGACAGAATCATCAATGGCAATGGGTTGGCGATCGCGCGTGATCAGCATCGGGTGATTGCTCAGGCGAACCGTGCGATCTTCATTCAAAACAGTTTGTACTGGGTTAGAAATGGGCTCAAGTGTATCGCCATTAACCAGTTCAAACACATAACTCACAGGTTTTCCCTTCACCTCATCAAGCTGCCACCCTGTGAGCTTTTCAGCGGCTGGGTTGAGCGATTCGATATGCCCTAAGACGTCTGTGGTGATCACGGCATCGCCGATAGAGTTGAGTGTGACGAGGGCAAGTTCCTTTTCTTCAAAGAGCTTTTTCTCTAGTTGTTTTCGCTCTGTAATGTCTGTTAGTGATCCGGCAAAACGATACGGTTGTCCGTCTTCATTCCATGCTGCGGTTCCTCGACACAGTACCCAGGAAAATGAGCCGTCTTTCCGCTGAATTTTGTGTTCATTTTGCCAATGGGGATGATGACCTAATAAATGGTGTTCGATGGACAACATCATCTCTTGGAAATTGTCTTCATGCACACGACTGAACCAATCATTGGGCTGATTGCGAATCTCATGATCGTCGTAGCCCAACATCTTTTTCCATCGGGGAGAAAAATAGATTTCATCCGTCGTTAAATCCCAATCCCACAATCCATCATTGCTTCCCTGTACGGCGATCGCATATCGAGCTTCACTGATCGAGAGTCGATTTAACAATCGTCCTCGTTCAATGGCGTATTGAATGGTGCGACACAAAAGCCGCTCATTAACCGTATGTTTAATCAGGTAGTCTTGAGCCCCTTGTCGAAGCGCTTCTAGAGAAATTGCCTCATCGTCAAGCCCGGTCAACACAACAATTGGAATATCGCACGCAGCCTCATGAACCATGCAGACTGTATCTAATCCATGTTTATCGGGAAGCGACAGATCCAACAAAATAAGGTCAAAACATTGTTTGATATTTTTGTCGTTGAGGTAGATTAGCCCATCGCTTAGCGTCTTAACATGAACAACTACGTAGTGAACTGAGTTGCCAATTTCTAGGTATTCCTGCAGTAGTTCGGCATCTTCTTGGTCGTCTTCAAACAAAAGAATCTGGAGGTAATCGCTTAGCATTCTGACTCATTCACGTCTCTAAGTAGATAAGGTCAATGAACTCAAGGCTCTATTCTCCGGGATATTTCTTCCGGGTTGAGAAGCTGAAGGCCATTGAGACAAGTTACCTATCCATGTCGTCAAACGATTTTGTAATGGTGCGGAACTGTTGTCGGGGAGCATTTCTAGCAATGTTTAGTGCCCCATCACTTAGAGCCTGATAGCCTATAGGCTAAAGCGCGTTCGTTCCGTGAAAAGTCTAAATGTTGGCAACAGCATTGCTCTTCATTTCCGGAGAATCACGCCCCGATTTACAGAGCATGCACATTGAGCAATTCATCACGTTAGGGATCTGCAATTCAATAATCTCCCACAATCAGGTAACCCATCTGTAGGAGTGCACCGCTGTGCGCCCCTACAGAAATTATTTCTGATGTCGGTAGATTATTAATTGAAAATCCCCAAATACCCTAATAATTCAGGGTTTCAGCTTATTGCCTATGGCCTAACGGTATTTTAAGTAAGCCCAGTGTTCCCAGTAAACGCTGACCCCTACCAGACCGTAGACGTTGGAAACATTTGTACAAAATAAGGGTGTTTCCTAGCTGTGATCTTTGCATCATGACACCAGCGTCAAGGACGTATTGAGTTTTCAATCATGTAGGCTCTCTTATTGATGGTGTAGCAGCGCTTCACGCCACTAACCACTAAGTAGATGGTCGTAATTAAACGTATCCTTACAAATCCTGTGCCGCCCGCGCAGC
>JBCCWF010000386.1:0-6636 GCA_039194035.1 Cyanobacteria bacterium P01_E01_bin.6
GAAATATTGAGGTCATTCGTTTGCTTTGATCACGTTTAATAAGTAGCGTGACCCAACATTAAAATTGCTGAATAGACGCACATTTCCCATCAGCCCAACGTAATGGCTCAAAATGGGAATTTCCCATGGACACCTTAATCCGGTATGGTGACAACGTGGTTAAACGAGGATATTGAATTTGACCCCGATGATTCAGTTTAATGACGTCGTGAAGGTCTATTCCGGCGCTCCATTGCCTTCGGTCAATCACTTAACGATGTCTGTGCCAGAAGGAGAAACCTGTGTCGTTATTGGACCGTCTGGTTGTGGAAAAACAACCACTTTAAAGATGGTGAACCGCTTGATTGAGCCGACTCATGGCGAAATTCTTGTCGGTGGACGGAATATTCTGAAGCAAAATCAAGTAGAGTTGCGTCGGCGTATCGGCTACGTGATTCAGCAGATTGGATTGTTTCCTCATTTCACGATTCGCGACAACATTGCGGTGGTGCCCAAACTTCTAGGATGGAGCAAGGTTAGGATTGACAAACGGGCTGATGAATTGCTTGAAATGATTGGGCTTGACCCCACTCAATTTCGCGATCGCTACCCCAAACAACTATCGGGGGGACAGCGACAGCGAGTCGGTGTTGCACGCGCACTCGCCGCAGACCCACCCGTTATGTTGATGGATGAACCGTTTGGTGCGATTGACCCAATTACGCGCGATCGCCTCCAAAATGAATTTTTACGTCTTCAAAAACAGCTGAAGAAAACCATCATGTTCGTCACTCACGATATTGATGAAGCGTTGAAGATGGGAACCCTGATCTGTATTTTGCAAGTAGGCGGCATTCTTGAACAGCTCGATACGCCAGCCAACATCCTGACTCAGCCAGCAAATCCATTTGTGGCAGATTTTGTAGGAGCTGACAGGGGGCTCAAGCGTCTTGCGATTGTTCGTGTCAGTGAGGTCATGAAAACAGGGCTTCCGTTAGGAGACGTCAACGACAGCGGTGCGGACGTCTGTACAAAAATGCGGTCGAACCATGTGGATAGTCTGTACATCACCGATGATATGGATCGCCTGACTGGGTATGTCAGCCTTGACGACGCTCAGGCTCATCTCAATGCACCAGCTAAAACGATGCTTCATCCTCTGATTTCTGTGACAGAGGAAGAGGACACGGTGAAAAATGCCTTTTCTACCATGCTCAGCTATGGCATCCGTTCTCTCCCGGTTGTAGACCCACAACAGCGACTCATTGGAATGATTACCATTGACGATATTCAGTCGTTGATTGCAGACAATCAGCCATTACCAACGAGACGATAGGAGGATCCGAATGGATTTTATTCAGAACTTCGGAGAATTCCTGATCAGCATAAAAGATGGGATTTTATATTATGTTCCGGGAGTTGGTCGCCCTGACCGCGTGTTGGAATTTTTGTGGGGGCACCTGCTCATTACTTTCGTGACGCTGCTTTTTGCAGTCATCATTAGCATTCCCCTCGGTGTGTTGATTACTCGTGTCCGCATTTTATATGACCCAGTCATCAAGTTGGCAGGAATGCTGTATACCGTTCCGAGTCTGGCGATGTTTGGATTGATGATTCCCCTCGTAGGCATCGGATTTACGCCATCGGTGATTGCGTTGACGCTGTATTCTCTCTTGGCAATTATTCGGAATACGGCTGTGGGTGTTGATGGCGTTGATCCAGCCATTATCGAATCAGCTAGGGGCATGGGAATGACCCCATGGAGTATTTTGCGACAGGTCGAGTTGCCCCTGGCATTGCCCGTTATTTTTGCGGGGATTCGTGTTGCTGCGGTTTCGACCATTAGTCTTGCAACGCTAGCGTCCTATTTTGGGGCAAGCAGTCTTGGGAAGTTGATTTTTGAAGGGATTGCAGCGGGAGGAGGGCGCAACGACAAAGTTGTGGCTGGTGCTCTCGGTGCTGTTTTGCTTGCGGTGCTGTTTGACACCATCATCGGCAAAATAGAGCGATCGTTACCTAGCTCAGATTAGCTGTCATAGAGTGACGTGAAGAGGTGAGGAGATGATGGGTTGTGACATGATGGAGTGTGAGGAGGCAAAATGCTGTTTCAAGACATGTGGGCGTATTATATTGAGCGCTCTCAAGACTTTACCGTTGCTCTAAGTCAGCATTTGCAGATTACGTTTATTGCGTTGGCGATCGCCATTGCTTTTGGAATGGTGCTTGGCATTCTGGGATCTCGCATCGCTTGGCTCCAACCAATATTGCTCAACATAGGGAAAATCTTCAATACGTTTCCTTTTTTGGCGGTGCTGGCTCTAGCCTTACCACTGATGGGAATTGGTCGCCCACCAACAGTATTGGCACTTACGTTTGTTGGGACACTGCCCATTTTGATCAACACACTCGTGGGCATTGACCAAGTTGACTCCGACATGACGGAAGCAGCTAGGGGCATGGGGATGCGCGAGATTGAAATTTTACTCAAGGTGGAGTTGCCTGTGGCGATCGCTGTCATCATGGCGGGAATTCGCACCTCCGCTGTGGTGATTGTCGCTAGTGCCACATTTGGGGGGTTTATCGGTGCTGGAGGACTCGGCGATCTAATCCTGCGTGGGCATCAGCTCAATCGTGATCATGTGATGCTGTTGGGTGCGATTCCGGCAACGATGTTAGCGTTTTATTTTGAAGAAGCATTCGGGCGCTTAGAAACCTGGGCAACTCCAAAAGGGCTGAAGATCGGCAATTTGAATAGTAAGAGAGGAGGGTTGACGGGGCTATTGTGTGTTGCGGCAATTATGCCGCTGCTGTTTGGTGTGTTGTTGCCATGGGAAACGCAGGCGATCGCCGGCAACGATCCCATTGTGCTCACCGGGCTGCATCCTGAATATCGTATGCTTGGCCTGCCGGTTGTAATACTGAGTTTGATTGCAGCGTTGTGGCCACGTCGAGAAAATCAAGGCAATGATTGGCCTCTCTCCCTCATCCCGTTTGCGATGGCAGCCACAGCATTCATCTGGCTGACCGTTGGCCTCGTCACTACTCAATATCAAACGCTATCATCAGGACTCCTGTGTCTTGGCGGGGCTGTTTTTGGCATCGCCGTAATAACTGGCATCGAATTGGTGATGAGTTACTATCGCCACCGGTCTACGGTAGATATTGCAAACCTACAAGCAGCCGCATCCTAAGGCATCTCGCTTCCCCAATTCAAACTGCCCCAATTCAAACTGCCCCAATTCAAACTGCTTGTGTTTAGAAATTATTCAACTTAAGAGGATTTTTAAAGTGATTCAAAGACGTACTGTTTTAGCCACTGCTCTGCTGGCCGCGCTGGTATCTTCGTGCAGCACAGGCTCATCAGACAGCACCCAAATAACCATCGGTTCCAAGGAATTTACTGAGCAATATTTGTTGGGCCACATGTTTGAAATGGTGCTCGACAATGCAGGTTACGATGCCGATTACACCGCAATTGGCGGCAGCAGCGAAAATCATGCTGCACTGATATCAGGAGACATTGACCTCTACCCCGAATACACAGGCACGGCATTGCTTGTGCATCTCAGTCAGGAATACGACTCATCCATGTCCGAGATGGATGTGTATGACACCGTCAAAGCTAGTTATGAAGAGCAGTTTGGCGTCACCCTGTTAGATCCAACGTCCTTCAACAATACGTATGCCTTGGTGTTGACCCAAGATAAAGCGACAGAACTAGGCGTCTCAACCGTCAGTGAGCTTTCTGGCAAGGCGGGTGATCTTGTGCTTGGAACCGACCTAGAATTTGCTGACCGGGGTGATGGACTACCCGCATTGAAAGCAGCCTATGGCGGGTTCGACTTTGCGGAAGTTAAATCACTTGATCCAGGATTGCTCTATAGCGGTTTAGATACGGGAGACATTGATGTCACCACTGGCTATGGTACTGATGGTCAAATTGTGGCCTTTGATTTAGTGGTTCTTGACGATGATAAAAACTTCTGGCCACCGTATCCAATCGCCCCTTTCATCCGCCAAGATACGCTCAGTGCCAATCCAGATATTGCAGCTGTTCTCAACAGTGTGACGACGTTGTTAGACGACGAGACGATGACGTCTCTCAACTGGGAAGTCACAGGCAATAACCGTGAACCAGATGAAGTCGCTCGCGATTTTCTGGAAGGACAGGGTTTGCTATAGGGTGGAGCGAGGATAGGTGCGGAATTTAGGGACTTGCTATACCAATAGAGGGGCGGTGGGCTTAGCCCGCCGCCCCTCTATTGGTACTTTATTTGCAGATTCCTTATCTCAACACAACATTCCGCACCTCCTCATTGACAGTTGGGCTAGTGTATAAAAATGGTACTGATACGGACACCAGGAACTAGTGTTCTCAGGTATCCTGGAATTGGGTGACGTCAACTCAACATCATGAGCTTTGGTGTTATCCCTCATACACCTTGGTAGGGCTGTGACGGTGCACGATTGGGAGGGTGAATCAATATCGTTAATCGAACCTGATACCTTATTGAATGGACGGTATCGGGTTGTTAAATCTCTCAGCTATGGCGGATTTGGCGAAACATTTCAGGTTTTGGATGAGGTCGGCTCGTTTGTAAATGGAACCTATCAAACAAAAGTCCTCAAGGTTCTAAATCTCAGTCGCTTTCAAGAATCTAAAAGCCGTCAGAAATCCATCGATTTATTTCGACGCGAAGCAAAGGTGCTGAGTCGTCTTCGACATCCTGGTATTCCAGCGGTTGATGATGATGGTTATTTTACGTGGCCCAGCAAGAGTTCTACGCCATTTCACTGCTTGATCATGGAATACATCGAGGGGCGATCGCTCGATGTTTGGCTGCGGTCGCGACAGAATAAGCCCCTTGAGCAAGACTTAGCCATTGAATGGCTCCAGCAACTCCTCACCATCTTGAGCGTCATTCATCATCGAGGATTGATTCACCGGGACATCAAGCCATCCAACATCATGCTGACCGCAAGTGGACAACTGGTGCTGATTGACTTTGGCGCGGTACGAGATGTAACCACAACCTATCTCCAAAACAGCGGAGCGCATACCGGAACCCGTATTTTTGCAGCAGGTTACACACCTCACGAACAAGCAGAAGGTAGAGCAAGAGCCGAGTCTGACTTTTTTGCACTAGGGCGTACATTCATTCACCTCATGAGTGGCGTTCATCCGATGGGCATCGATAGTGACGATAAGACCGGGAAGCTGAATTGGCGTGAATATGTTCCCCATGCGTCAGACTGGTTGGCAGACCTCCTCGATCGAATGATGGAAACGTTCCCTGGTAATCGGCCACGAACCGCTCAAGATATTCTGAACCAGCTCCGAGGTACGTCGATGCATGTTACAGCGCCAGCAGCTGAAGCAGCATCGCCGCTTCATGTGAAGAAGGATCAGTGGCCATCCTCGACGAAAAAGTTTTCGCCTAATCAGTGGGCAAATGTAAGAGCGAAACGGATTCTTCAGGGGCACCATGACCAGGTACGGGCGATCGCCATTCATCCTGACAGTACAATGCTTGTGAGTTCAGGGTTTGATAGTGCGTTAAAGCTTTGGTCGCTACCTCAAGGTCAATCCATGGGAGCACTCCAGGGCAACACCAAGCGATTGACTAGTGTCGCAATTGATGCGGATGGGAAGGCGATCGCAAGTGGAGGATATGATGGGCGGATTCGCCTCTGGTCTATGCCCGATGGCGAGTTACGGTATACGCTGCCACGCCAAAACGACATCATTCAGGCGCTCGTGTTTAATCCGCAGAAGCCCATCTTGGTGAGTGCGACAGGCACCGTCGTTCACCAATGGAGCACTCAATCAGGAACCCTTATTTCCGAACTTCCCCATCGATTCAATTCCATTCGCTCCCTCGCCATCAGTCCCGATGGTCGGATGCTGGCGATCGGCAATTTATCAGGCACAGTCGAACTCTGGAATGCCCACAGCCGAACCCGAATTTGGCAAACCAGTTATCAACTGGACGGCATCACCTCAGTTAGCTTTAGTCCGAATGGACGCATGCTGGTTTGCGCCACTGGAGCCACCATTGAGTTATTGGATTTAAACAAGCGCCGATTAGGAATTTTACACAGTCGCCAAGCACGAGCCTTAACAACACTGGCTTTCAGCCCAGATGGACAGATCCTCGCCAGTGCATCGGGCCACAGCATTGAGCTATGGAGCATTGCCAGTGAAAAGCGACTGAGCCCTCCCCTCGTGAGTCATCAGAAGCCCGTGCGATCGCTCGCCTTTACGCCTAATGGACGGATGCTGATCAGTGCCGGAGCCGATCATAAACTGGTCTTATGGCAACCTGTCGGTGCTTGATCTGAGATTTCCTCAAGCCTAAGTTTTTATGCTGATTATCTTTCTCTCGATCTTCTTGGGTATTAGTCTGGTTCTCACGGACATCTTTACGCTCATTCCCCTTCATATCCTCCAGTTTGGGCATCTTCCATCCTGGTTATGCTGGGGACTAGCGGCGATCGCCCTTTCTTGGCTCATGGGAGACTAGTTGAGCTTGGCGCGAATCAGGCTACCATTTAGGAGTACCCCAGAGGACACTCTCATGCCTCGCCTTACTCCCGCTCCCTTACACCTATCCGAGCAAGAACGAGAAGCCCTTCAGCACCTCATCAATCGCCATA
>JBCCWF010000387.1:0-6630 GCA_039194035.1 Cyanobacteria bacterium P01_E01_bin.6
ATCATAAACACGATCGCCCATCCCCTTGCCTTGCTATCGATGAGTGCTCCTTTTCTATTGATTCCAAGCCAATCTTTGGCGATAGAAGAGTGGCCTGAGCACGTCATCAACAAAGAGAAGCAAGGAACATTGACGTCTCTGATTTCACAAACGCTTCCCTCCTCTTCCCCCTCGTTGCTAGAGCAAGGAATTCAATATATCGAGCAAGGACAGCTCGATGCCGCGCGATCGACCTTGCAATCAGCTTTGATGCAAGCTCGTGAACAGGGCGATCGCCCCAGTGAGTGTCTAGCCCTCGTCCACATAAGTACGGTCTCCATAGGCATGGGAAATTCTGCTCAGGGGCTAACAGAGGCTCAGCAAGCTTTGACGATTGCTCGAGAACTCGACAATCCCGACTTGATCGCAAAAGCCTTGAGCAGTATGGGGATTGTCTATGCGTTGCAGTCAGATTATGAGACTGCGATTCGCCTCTATCAAGACGCGTTGAATTTGGACAATGACGCCCCCGGAACCAATCGACAGCTTTGGAATCGCCTGGGACTCACCTATTCTTGGCAAGCAAACTATGAGCAAGCCATTCAAGCCTATGAACAGGCGCTTAGATTTGCTGAAGCCGACGGAAATACTGAAAGAATCGCGACGACTCTGGGATTTCTGGCGGATGCTCACGCTGAACTGGGGGACAGCAAGCAGGCGATCGCCTATTATCAGCAAAACCTAGCACTGACCAATACCGTCACCAGCCAAATTTCATCGTTCAGTGGGTTGGGGCATCTGTACCTCACCAACAACCAACTCACCGATGCGGTTGAGCATTACGAGCAGGCACTCAGCTTGATTCGGCAAATAGGTGACGTTTCACAAGAATACCCGTTGCTCAATACGCTTGCGTCAGCACAACTGGGGCTGGGTCAGTTTGCCGATGCCCGCGACAATGGAATGCGATCGCGCGACCTGGCAACAGCCGACAACGCACCTCTTTTTGAAATGAATGCCTGGAGCATCTTGGGACAAGCCTATGCCGGACTCAACCAAGTTGATGAGGCGATCGCAGCCCATGAACAAGCCTTGGTCTTAGCCAAAACCTTGGCCGAACCGCAGCAAGAAGTTCTATCTTTGACGAGCCTCGGGAGTTTATATCAAGGCATAGGACAATATCTCGATGCCATTGATGCGTTTGAACAGGTTCTCGTGCTCACGGCACAGACCCAGGAAAGCTACGGCACATTGGCTGAGGATGCCCTAATTTTTCTGGGGCAAATCCATATTTTGCTAGGAGACTATAGCCGGGCGATCGCCTATTTCCAAGAAAACCTCAGCCTCGTTCAAAAGGATAGCGATCTGGCAAACGATATTGCAGCTTATCAAAAGATTGGAGATGCCTACTATGCCAGTGGCCGATATTCCACCGCCACTGAGTATTATCAACAAGCCTTAAATCAAGCGAGAGCCAGTAACAACTCACTAGAAGAAGTGCGTGCATTGACCAACTTAGTCTCCGGCTATCGCTCTCTCCATCAATTTGTAGACGCCCGACAGCATGCGGAGGAAGCGGTTCAAATCGCTCAATCCCTGGATGATCCATGGACTCAAGGCATTGCCCTATGGGAGCTGGGCAATGTCCAACTCCTGGTTCAAGATGATCAGACAATCGACACGTTTCAATCGTTAGTAGCGTTAAGTGACAATGCGAATGGGTTCCCTCAATCTCTGGCGCTGCGGAGTCTGGGAGAAGCACATTTGACGTTTGGGAATCCAGACAATGCGATCGCCCTCTTCCAACAGGCACTTGTGCTCGATCAACAGGTCAACGATACAGAATCAGAGGGACATACCCTGAGTGATTTGGGCAGAGCCTATCAGCAGGCGGGCGATCTCAATGCTGCGGAAGCTGCGTTTCGCCAAGCAGTGAGTATTTGGGAGGGTTTGCGGTCTAATTTGGGCGATCGCGACGATATCAAAGTATCGCTTCTAACCCGACAACGCACCGCTTATCAGAATCTGCAAACCGTCTTGGTTGCTCAAGATAAACCCTTGGAAGCTCTGGAGGTTGCAGAACAGGGAAGAGCTCGTGCCCTGGCCGATTTGCTGTCGCAGAATGTGGGTGCCCAGATAGGTGACTTCCAGACAGGTGACACCCAAACTGAAGCAGCCACCATCATTCAGTCTCCAACCTTGGCAGAGATAGTGGCGATCGCTCAAACTCAAAACGCCACGTTAGTCGAATATTCTGAAACATTGGAAGCCCTTTATATCTGGGTCATCAAACCCAGTGGCGAGATTATCTTTGAACAGGTTGAGATGTTTAATCCAGCAGCCGTCTTGCCTGCGGCAGCTAGCCAAACCACCAATCGGCCCACGATGCTTAGCTCGGCCATTGCCGAAACCCGTTCAGCGTCTGGCATCACCCTTGGAAACCGTCCCCGAGCCTATGATCGAATCAATCGGTTCAACGAAACGCTGGAAACCCTCTACACCTTACTGATTGAGCCGATTGAGGATCATTTACCCAGTCAGCCGGAGGAACGAGTCATTTTTATTCCCCAAGGTGAGTTGTTTCAGGTGGCGTTTCCAGCCTTACGCAATCAGGAGGGACAATATCTCATCGAAACCCACACACTGTTAACGGCTCCATCCATTCAAACTCTGGGGCTGACCCAATCATTACGCCAGTCTCAGGGGCAAACAACAGACGACACATCGACTACTGATGTCCTTGTCGTAGGAAATCCCGTGATGCCAGTTCTGCCGAACCATACTGGAGTGCCACTCGCCAGCTTACCCGGTGCCGAGGAAGAAGCTCTCACCGTTGCCGATATTTTGACCACCTCAGCGTTAACAGGAGCTGCCGCAACCGAACCTGTGGTCACCCACAAGATGAAAACAGCATCGATTATTCATCTAGCCACGCATGGATTATTGGATTACGGAAGCCCAGAAGTTTCGTTGGTGCGCGATGTTCCAGGGGCGATCGCACTCGCACCAGATCCACGAGTCAATGCGTCCACTGGGGATGGACTACTCACAGCCAGCGAAATCATGGCCTTGTCATTACAGGCTGAATTGGTGGTGCTCAGTGCGTGTAATACAGGTCGTGGAGACATTACCGCCGACGGCGTCATTGGATTGTCTCGTGCGCTGATGACCGCAGGCGTTCCCAGCGTGGTCGTTTCGCTATGGGCAGTTCCCGATGCACCCACCTCACTATTGATGGCCGAATTTTATCGACAATTAGACCATACCCCTGACAAAGCTCAAGCCTTACGGCAAGCAATGCTTCTCACCTTACAGACTCATCCCAATCCAGTCGATTGGGCCGCCTTTACCTTAATTGGGGAAGCTCAGTGAGTAGCTAGCCATCATTAAACATAACCTACGGCTTATGTGAGTTGATCGCTGGAATGACGTAGATACGTCGAAATCACTTAAGCTCCTGATTTGGAGGCTAATCAAAACCCTTGATATACAAGAACTTTAAATAACTCACATAATGCGTAACC
This sequence comes from Cyanobacteria bacterium P01_E01_bin.6, assembly GCA_039194035.1. Taxonomy (GTDB): domain Bacteria; phylum Cyanobacteriota; class Cyanobacteriia; order CAKZMO01; family CAKZMO01; genus JBCCWF01. The sequence continues at coordinate 3,504 of JBCCWF010000387.1, forward strand.
TTCTAAATCTTGTGCAGCCCGCTGCACGGGCGACACAAGATTTGGGGTTTTGGGTTTAATGACATCCAGGTACTTAAGCCTAGTCTAGTAAATAAGTAAGAGAATAAAGCCAATGTGGTTCCTGGCTAAATAAACTGTTTATCTGAGTAATAAGCCGTCCCATCGTAATAAGAGCTTGAGAGAGCAGAATAATTGGAATTGCACATATAATATCTACGCTCGTGGAAGGATATTCATCTTTATATATGTTGACTTGATTGACCCAATAGCTATATTTTCTTTGAAATCGTTTCATGAGCGATTGTCTCTGAGTCGTCGAAAAGCTAGATTCGCTTGAGTTTTCCTTAGTAGTTGAGAGTTGTTTTAAATTATTTGTTTTTTGCGTTTTTGACTGAGTTGAAGAGTTCAAGAGCACCTTGTCTAGCCAATAGTGATCATGCCCCATAATCAAAAAACGCAAGAAATAATACCTTAAATTTTGTGGTGGCAAATGATAAGCTCGTGCTGAAAAATTCTTCCAGATTACGATTCCCTGTTCAATGATCTGCTGAGAATGAACACTACAGGCTCCACGAAATATTTTAATAGCGTCTGGCAGTGGTTGCTGAATGAAGTATTCTCGCCAGAAAGCTACGTTGTTAAGATAATAAAATTTACACGCTTTCAAGTCATCAGCGGTGACTTGTCTATGCAGCATATAGTTAACGGCGATCGCCAAAGAGTAGTATCCCTTCACATCAATGACAGTTTCACCTGCAACAACCCTCACGTCTTGTTTTTTAGAAAATGTCGATAAGATTTCGTCGAGCCACTGAGATTCATAAACACAGTCTGAGTCGCAAAAGACAAGAATATCGCCAGTTGCATAATGAGCTAATACATTCTTCGCTTGATAATAAGTCAGCTCTCGGGGTAATTCGACTTCCTTGAGGTTGGGAATTAATTGGTGAATTCTATTAGCGATTTCATCAGGAATGAGACCGTTGTTTCCTAAAATAACCTCATTCGCTTGATGAATATCAGCAGTTTGATTTAAGAGCGAGTCGAACATGTTCTGAATCTCCTCTGGCCTACAACTTGCCAGATTTTCAGATTCAATAATCACCGTAAAACTAGAAGAAGCATGCCTCATGAATATGTTTCCCTCTTTTCAAGTAGGCTCATTGCATTCGACAACAGCCCCGATACACCGCACTCGCACCTTAATTGTGAGATAGGCTTCTAAAATTCTGTCTCTGCTCGCTAAGTACTCTGAAAATTAAGTTTGCCGTTATTAAAATTAAGTTTGCCGTTATTAAACTGAAAACCTAAAAACCTGGGGAACGCTCCTGAGGAGCACTCCCCAGGTTTTAAATTGAGTTTATTGATGCCTATCTACTTAGGCAAAACACATCAAACTGCTTATGAGCTTTTAAAAATCGTTTTCCTAAGATTACCCAGTATTTGAGTCGGGTAACCGCTCCACATATCCCGCTGGCTGAGCGGATTCGTTCGCGAAGGGTCTCCCAAAGGGAGAAAGCCAGCTCCCATGCACAAGGCTCCCTTCGACTCCGCTCGGAAGACGGTTACGCCAAAAATAAGTGCGATCAACAATTTTTCATACAACTTGGCAAAGTTTACAGAGGAACCAGGGTCTGGGACACGTGTTGCACGCCCCAGCCCCTCATGTCTTCGTTATGAATCTGCGAACTTTGCCAAGTCGTGCTCAAACTTAGTTGAGAACGGCCGGCTTACTGTAGGGAACCCTACCGTTCTCAACCCACACGAGAGTTAGATCGAAAGATGCATGGGGCATTGAGCTAATTTAGATCGGCTTGAGAAACGGCTTGCTGAAATAGTGGCTTTTCTTCTAGCAACGTGGCTGTGTAAGGAACAACACCCGTTTCTTCGCTACCCAGACACTTGGCTGCCCGCCAAGATAGATCTAGAGAGCGGCGACCAATGTAAGGTCCACGATCATTAATCCGCACCACCACGGTTTGACCATTTTTCAGATTGGTTACATTCAGATAGGTATCAAACGGGAGGGTTGGATGTGCTGCCGTTAGCTCATTCTGATCAAAGAATTCACCGGAAGCAGTCAGACGACCATGAAAATATGGGCCGTACCATGACGCAACGCCACCGACTCGCTGACCATTGGCCTCCAAGGACTGAACATGGGCTTGAGAATCCCCCATAGATAATGGCTCAGCACCTAATGCAACGCGTAAATTATTCGTCCAGGCGATCGCCACCAGAGCAGTATCGTAGCCCACTAGAGCAGTAGCAGAATCAATAGTGGTAACAACCTTATCCTGAGATGAAATCACAAAAGTCCCATTTTCTGGACGAGTCTCTAAGTCAGCAGGTTGAAAATCCTCTGATTTAATCAGTGACTTAATTGTTTCGGCAAAGCGATACGCTTCTCCCTGGTGGGCAAATTCTGCAACGACCTGATCATCAATATGAACCTGTGCAATTTCATACGATGTGTCATCCGCAATATCAAGTTGATGACTTACGTCTGTGATATCAAGCTCAGAATCATCGATAGACATTGGCTTAAGTACAGAGCACTGTGTCACATCTGCAAGACGCTGAGATGATGCATTCAGCGCATTCAACTTGAATGGCGTGTTTAGAACAGACGCTCCGGATTGAGTGGCTGGAGCCAGTACAACGTTTATTGAGGTGGCAGGCTCTACCATCGTCGTATCATCTGGTGTCGGCGAACTCAAAGAATGATTGCGCAACGTAACCGATTGCGTGTTGCTAATCTCGTCTTCTTGGTTAGACAGCCCGAAATCGCTAAAAGCAGAAGGATTAGGAACGTCAAGGTTGAATGTAGCTGCATTTAAAGCACTAGAAGCCAGCTCATCGTAATCTTGCGCTGCGAGTGTTGGGATAACCGACGTCTGACTAGAAGGGGCAATAACGTCGCTAAGTACGTTCAATGCATAAACACTGAGTTGGTGTACGCCATAAGCATGAGTCATGGATAGGTTAGGAGTCACATAGGATTTAGCTGTGACCACTTGCCCTGGAAGGGCTTCAGAGTCGCTTTAGGGGGTGAAGCACAAAAACCCGGACATGGTTTGCTCTATAGGCTGTTAAGGGTCTGTTGTTTCAACCAAGGGCACCAAGC